>NZ_JAJCKS010000151.1:0-222 GCF_020558815.1 Blautia sp. 210820-DFI.6.14 | reverse complement strand
CATCCTTTATGCTTTTCTCTTTTTTTCATTCTATCACAAGCTCACCATTAATCATCAATTTTTTGATATTTTTTCTTTTCCCCCACTGTAAAACAGCCTCTGAGCGTTTCGTTATATAGAGGGATACAAATAAGAGCAAGATCCACCCATGTTTAACAGTATTGCCGTTTGGCATCCTGTTCTCCTATGGGATTTATCTTGATGGGGATCTCCCCATACCCT
>NZ_JAJCKS010000150.1:0-223 GCF_020558815.1 Blautia sp. 210820-DFI.6.14 | reverse complement strand
ATAGAGAAGTGCTGCATAATACATTGCTTAATACAAACAAGCAGTCTCTCGCCATTCATATTTCAGTTATTTTCCATTACAGCTGATGTCATTGTATATCAGCGCTGTAAAAATCTATCTGTTACAGAAGGTTTTCGCGGTTTTTATAAACAAAACTTTCGTTACGAAATCGAGCAATCACCCCAGCTGCGTATTTGGAAATTCGGGAAAAAGTAGAGCAACG
>NZ_JAJCKS010000149.1:0-225 GCF_020558815.1 Blautia sp. 210820-DFI.6.14 | reverse complement strand
GTAGAGTGAATTACATCATTCAATGCTGTTGAAAGCATCATATGAATGTGGCTAGTAGTAAAATTTCGAATCTGATAATCGTAAGAAGCAATAGAGCCATCTTTCTCTCTCTTCAAAACGCAATATTTTTCATCAATCTTTTTTAACAAGTTGTTGGCGTTTCCCCATACCGTTGAATCTATAAATGTAGTAAGACCAAATTCTTTTTCAAGCCAACAAGCTAAT
>NZ_JAJCKS010000148.1:0-225 GCF_020558815.1 Blautia sp. 210820-DFI.6.14 | reverse complement strand
ATTTTACTACTACTATATGGGAAGAGCAAGCAGCTCTTCTTTTTTGTTGTCCTTTTTATCCAATTTTAAGTTGTAAAGTCTCTTTTCATTCGACAAAATTCTCCACAGACAGAGGATATGCGACGAGCATTGATATGAACATCTATTTATGGAAAGAGGATATTGAAGACGGGGAATCGGTAATGACAGCCGAATATAGACCTGTAGAATACGGAAAGGACTATG
>NZ_JAJCKS010000147.1:0-233 GCF_020558815.1 Blautia sp. 210820-DFI.6.14 | reverse complement strand
TGGAAAAAGTGGGAACTATGCTTGATAAGGCAAGATACAGTAATTCCCTTTCCAGTAAACTAACCGCACATTTACAGATGATAAACCGCACCGACCTTATCCCTTATATCCAATATGACACGAAACATGGGAAAGGGGGTATCTGATGAATAACAACGATATTCCCGTATGGGAAAAATACACCCTTACCATTGAAGAAGCGTCAAAATATTTCCGTATCGGAGAAAACAAGT
>NZ_JAJCKS010000146.1:0-234 GCF_020558815.1 Blautia sp. 210820-DFI.6.14 | reverse complement strand
AAATAATTTTATATTCTTGCATTTCTTCGTGCATCCCTTAATTCTGTGATTTTGCAAAAAGCATCTTCCAGCGGCAATTCACGACCAGCTTTCATATCATCAATTCCCCGGTCTAACATACAGAGAAGATGATTGTTTTCCTGGCTTTTATTGGTTGTAGGGATTTTTTTTGTTAATTTCATGAAATCACTCCAATCATACGGTTTATAAATAGTGTATGTTGTTCAGAAGTAT
>NZ_JAJCKS010000145.1:0-235 GCF_020558815.1 Blautia sp. 210820-DFI.6.14 | reverse complement strand
AAAAAGAAGAAGCGAGCACGCCGCAAAAAATAACAATTTTAGGTACGTCAGATGTTCATGGTCAATTATGGAATTGGTCTTATGAAGATGATAAAGAACTACCAGTTGGTTTGTCCCAAGTAAGTACAGTCGTCAACCAAGTCCGGGCACAAAACCCAGCAGGCACCGTTTTAATTGATAATGGCGACAATATTCAAGGCACTATTTTAACAGATGACTTGTATAATAAAGCGCC
>NZ_JAJCKS010000144.1:0-237 GCF_020558815.1 Blautia sp. 210820-DFI.6.14 | reverse complement strand
CTTTCTGACATCTGGACAGCTTTCTCTGTTCCCGCGCAAGCTTTTTCTCTGTATTCCGATAGAACATCGGATATTCAGCTCTTTTACCGGTAGAAAATACACACATCCCATGCATGGCAAAATCAATTCCCAGAAATTTTTCTGCCGGTCTTTTTTCTGCTGTTTGGTTTTCACAGCAAAACAAAAGACTGGCAAAATATTTTCCGGATGGCTCCCTGCTGACTGTCACAGATTTCA
>NZ_JAJCKS010000015.1:0-87964 GCF_020558815.1 Blautia sp. 210820-DFI.6.14 | reverse complement strand
GAATTTTCGAGAATCGTATGTGTTTCACTGTTTAGTTATCAAGGTTCTTTGTTTGCCGTCTTGCGACAGCTCATTTAGTTTATCACAGTCATTTCCGTTTGTCAAGAACTTTTTTAAGTTTTTTTCAAAACTTTTTAATGGCTTTTGTGATTCGTCGCTTATCAGCAACTCGTTTACTTTATCACATTCATTTCTGAATGTCAAGTACTTTTTTGAAGTTTTTTATTTTTTCAAAATTCAAAACTTCAAACGGAGAAGGAGGGATTTGAACCCTCGCGCCGGTTGCCCGACCTATACCCTTAGCAGGGGCACCTCTTCGGCCTCTTGAGTACTTCTCCTGACTCCGAATTCATAATACCTTATGCAATTTGAAGTGCATTTCTTTCCGAAACGCATGGTTAATTATACATAACTGATTTTACATTGTCAACACTTTTTTTGCATTTATTTTAATATTTTTTTATACAGTCTTTACCTGCCTGCCGGAAGCAGTATTTTAAGTTCAAACCAGTTGTTTTCCTGCGCTGCAACAACAGAACCATGGTACTTTTCTACTGTACTCTTTATACTCTTCATACCATATCCATGAAGTCGTCTGTCCTTCTTCATTGTCACCGGCATACCATTCTTGAAGTGTATCTTCTCATCACAGTAATTTTCTGTACGGATGCGGACAAACTGTTTTTCTCTGGTTACATAAAGCCAGATCAGGCGTTTCTGTTTCTCCTGCTGTTTTTCCGCACTCTCAATTGCATTATCCAGCATATTACCAAATAATGCACTTACATCCATATCATCCATAAAAGACAGTGCTTCCCCGTCTACAATAAATTTCAGTTCAATTTCCTTATTCTGGCATATCATTGCTTTATTTGTCAGCACAGCATCCAGAATCTGATTTCCCGTCTTATTCTGTGTCTCGTATACCCGGATCTCCCGTTCCATCTTTTCCAGATAGCTTGTAGACTTTCCGGTATAAGACTGCGTTTTGAGAATATTGATCTGATGCTTCAGATCATGATATTTTTGATTCACCATATCAATATTTTCTTTGGATAGCTGATAGTTTTTATATTGCATCTCCATAATATTATGCAAAGCATCTTTTTCAAACCGGATCTGAACTTCTTTTACCTGAATATGATATGCATACAGCACTGCAATACCACTCAGATCTACAAGTGTACGGATAATAAAAATATCCATAACAAAGCTTCCACTGAACAATCCATTCTGATCAAGATAGCTTAAGTTACTCATGGCAAATACTGATGCAGCAATGATAATGACCACCAGCAGTTCTCTTCTTGTAATATGTAGTTCTTCAAGATCTTTTTTGAGATTCAGCTCAATCAATGTCAATATGGCAAAAATCACTGCATACACCAGGACCAGTTCCACCCATCTCCAGTGTTCTCCATCCATTCCACGCACATACCGCAGATAATAATAGATCTGCCAGCACATAGACGCAGCAAACTCTCCGTTAATAAAAGCCTTTACACAATAAAATCCAGCCTCTCTGAGCGAAAAATCATTACATATATAAATATATCCAAAAAGTAGTCCTACGATCACCATCATTGATGGAATAAACAGTTCCTGTCTCACGCCATCTGTTTCTGTCATAAAAAATAAAAGGAGGGCAAACTGAACACAGCTTACTGCTGCCAGCTTCCATCTCCCAAGTTTTCTTTCATTCGTACATGCAATCACAAATACGGATAAAGCATAAGCTATGGCATAGTAATACCCTGGTGTATTTAGCACCTCTGCTGTGTTCATTTGCCCACCTCATTCAAATATTCATTTAATGCGTCCAGGAATGGTTTTCGTCTGCTCCTGCTTACCTGAATCGTATCTCCATTGACGCTGACGTCACTTCCCATATAATTATCCACATACTCCAGATTTACCAGATAGCATCTGTTACATCTGAAAAAGCTTTTTGCATCCAGCTGACTTTCCGCATCCCGGATCGTTCCTTTGGTCGCAAAGCTCCCTTCTGTTGTATGATAAAGCAGAAGGTGGTCCTGCACCTCTACATAACAGATCTGTGTAATATCCAGTTTCTTTTTGCCGCCTTTCAGCGCAATGGTGATAAATTCTTTTTCCTGTACGTTTACTCTGTGAAGCGCTCTTCCCATACTCTCCGAAAAAGAGAAATACGAAATAGGCTTCAGCATGTAATCCAGAGCATTTACTTTATAGCCCTGAATTGCATACTGAGGCATATTAGTTATAAATATGATAATAACATCCTTATCCAGTTCGCGGATTTTTTCTGCTGCTTTCATTCCATTCAGGAACGCCATCTCAATATCCATGAGGATCAGGTCATAATCCGCAGAATAATCTGTCACTATATCTTCTCCGTCCCGAAATTCTGTAACCTGAAATTTCAGTCCGTTTTCTTTTTCGTATCGACTCAGGTGAGTTCGTAACGCTTCCAGGTCATTCGCATCATCTTCCACTGTTGCAATACGAAGCATGTTCATCCCCCGTGCCTTTTCTACATAATAATACTTGTAGTATAACAAGAAAAAGCACAGGAAACAATGTATTTTTTATTTCAGAGTAAATGAAATAAAATCAAAGTTTCCCTTTCCTTCGAAGACGAAGAACAAAGCTTCTTTATTTCCCGAAACATGAATATCAGAGGAAAATTCCCTGAGTTCTTTACTCGGGCTGATGGAAATCTCAGCTATAGCTTCTCCGTTTTCACTGGTACGGACATACAGTGTACCTTCCGCATGTCCCTTTATAGTCACACTGATCTCTTTTGTTTCACTGAGATCAAAATATTTAAATCCGGCAAGCGCACCATCACACATATTTGCAATGTACTGATCCGGTCCGGATTCTCTGTCTTTTCCATCCTGGGTCAGGTAAGGACATCCTTTTTTTGGATGCTTGATCATACTCAGGAAACGAGTACCTTTTTTTCCATAAAGATTGCATGCAATGTATGACGGATAGCTTCCTTTTCCTTCCAACGGACCTCCATTTAATCCACAGGAGGTCATTTCTGCCTGATAAAATTTGCCATCTTCAAAGCGGATTTCTTCTGCCATAGCCTGACGTGAAGACTGTTTACGGTTGCTGTGTCTGTGATAAAAAACAAAATATTTTCCATTTAATTCAATGATACTGCCATGTGTATTTCCGGTATTGCATCTCGCATGCTTCACATCCGGTACACCTTCAAAACCTACATCACCGTTACTTACCAGAATACCGCCATACTGAAATCCTTTAACCGGGCTGTCACTTGTCGCATAGCAGAGTTCATGGCTGTTCATTGTGCTGTAAATGAAATAGTATGTACCATTAAATTTACGCATGGAGCTTGCTTCAAGGAAAGAATGTCCCTCATAAGGAGTACCGATGGATTCCTTTTCGCCAGCAACTCCAATATAGGACGGTCCATTCAGTACCGTCAGCATATCAGAAGGATCAAGTTCAAAACACATCGGGCCATGTTCTGTCGGTTTCGATCCATCCAGAAGGATCGGGTTTCCTGCCAGTGCAAAACCTGTATACAGATACAGTTTTCCATCATCATCCATAAAGATACCCGGATCAAACTGGAACGGCTCATTTTTTTTGCCAATTGCAATACCGTCACTGTATTTTACATACCCGTAAAATTCATATTTTCCTGCCGGTTCATCACATACAGCTACGGAGATCATCTTTGTACCACCCATGAAATAGTACAAATAAAATCTTCCATCCGGTCCCTGCACCATATCCGGTGCTGCAAGGCCATTTGTCAGACGGATTCTCGGTGCTGCCGGATCCTGTTCTCTCTTATAAATGCAGCCCTCATAACGCCAGTTACCAAGATCATCCACCGGTGCCGACCAGCAGACATAATCGCCCAGGCAGAAATTCAGTCCGTTGAATATGTCATGAGAACCGTAAACATACACACGGTCTCCTACAACATGTGGTTCTGCATCCGGAACATATTCCCAGCTTGGCATGTATGGATTCACAGCCTGTTTTGTTTTCATGTTTTCCCTCCAGATTTCATATTATCAATTTCACAATCCTGATTTTACAGTTCAAAATTTATAGTCTCACTTTTATCGTATCTGCATTGTATCATGATTTTCCGTATCAGATTTCTTTTGAACGTGGTTGGTTTATTTTTCTGCGTGAGCAGTAACTTTCCCGATCCTGCCGGCATACACTGACCAGAAATAATTTCGCTTATAACTGTCTACAGACATCTGCGGAACAAGGATTTCTGCACCTGTACCATCCAGAAGATGCTGACCCACAATACATTTCGAAGGATCTTTCTGTTCAAGCACAATTTGCTTAAGACCTGCGCAATTCGAAAAAGCATAGTCTTCAATCTGTGTCACATTCTCCGGGATCACGATCGTTTCTTCACCCTGATATGTCTCACTGTCCTTTGCAGTCCATATTCTGGTTTCTGCAGATACATCTCCCCACGTTCTGTGAGGTTTCTCCGGGAGTTCCACAGTTACAGCTCTGTCATCCCCCAGCATCGCTTTCATATCGCGGATCAGCTGCACGGTATTTACCTCTTTTCCTGGCTGATTCAGATGAAAATTGGTGTCAAAAAACCACTCCGCTTCCATCAGACTGTTTTCCGGATTTCCTATAACAGGAAAATCCAGTTTCTGACGCAAAAATACATCATATGCTGCCAGGTCATCCATATCTTCCACAGACAGTTTATTTACCGGACAGTACCGATACCAGACCACAGCCCCTTTTTTTTCAAGTCTTTTGGCCCAGTCATTCATATAGTCCATAAATTCCGGCTGAACTACATCTTCTGTAAATCTTACTTTCTGGTTCACATCATAACCATTCGGAAGGATGTTTTCCCGACATGTATCCAGTTCGATATCTCCGTATGTATTAAAGGATTTCTTCTGATAAATGCTGTCCGTCTGAGGCTTCTGTCCTTTCATTACATAATTCAGCTTTTCCAGTGCAAACCGTGGAAAATTTCCCAGCATCGCGTCAAAGTTTTCACTTTTCAGATCACGAAGCATTCCAAAGGCTCCATCAGCAGCCTGCCACATGTATTCTCCGTTAAAATAATCGGAAAATGTCTGCTCACCCTGCTCCGGGGAAAGGATTACGATATCTCCTTCATGAATATAATTTTCGGAAAGATCCATAACTGCCTTGGTTCCAAGACCTGCATACATACCGAAATTAACTATTTCATATGAAGGAAAAAAATCATCCATCAGGGCACTGTCACAGTCAAAAGCCACTCCGCTTCCTCCGACAAGCACAATTCGCTTTCCCGAAGTTTCCTTCAGCCTCTCATATTTACTTTTCAGTTCTCCCATAAATGTATCCCCGAACTGTACAGGCAGTCCAAAACCGCAGATCAGAAAAAATACCTGTTCAGCCAGAATCACTGCCAGTGCAGTTGCAACAATACGTCTTACTGTTCTTTTATCCATATTTAAAACCTGAAATAAATAAATGCATTTTCACCGCCTGATGCCATCTTGCCAAGCCATGAAAATTCAATCACAGTCACCATAACAACAAAAATCACTGCTGCCATACAAAAGCCTTTCTGAGTCTGGCAGTTCTTATCGATTTCCTCAGGAAGTCGTTCCAGAATCAGCCAGCTAATTCCTGTCGTAAGAAGTCGCAGAATCGCAAATCCCCGAATTCCCAGGAAACTCATAGTCTCAGCTATTCCACTGCCCAGAGGATTCACAAACGGCTGTTGCAGAATCCGCCATGCGCCTATAAGTGAAGGAGCACGAAAGAACACCCACGCAATATTCACAAGAAGCAGCGTAAGAATCCAGCCAGCCACCGGATGAAGGATTCTCTTTTTATCTTTCCTAATCTGTGAAAGGCATATAGCGCCAACCATATAGATCCCATGGATCAGTCCCCATACAACAAAATTCCATGACGCTCCATGCCAGAATCCACTCAGCAGAAAAACGATCAGTACATTCCTGCATCGCTTTGCAAACCCTCTGCGGTTTCCTCCAAGTGGAATATATACATAATCTGTAAACCAGCATGTCAGGCTGATATGCCATCTTTTCCAGAAATCCTGTATGCTTACCGCGCGATAAGGATGCCTGAAATTTTCCATAAGCCGTATTCCCATCATACGTGCCGCACCTCTTGCAATATCTGTATATCCCGAAAAATCACAATAAATCTGAACCGCAAAAAACGCCGTTCCCAGAACCGCTCCAATCCCTCCGGCATCCTGCGGTGCAGCATATACTTTATCAACATATACCGCCAGATAATCTGCCACGACAACTTTTTTGTAAAATCCCCGGAGCATCAGCCAGAAACCATTCAGCAGATTTTCCCCTCTCATTGTATGCTTTTCCTTCAGCTGTCCAAGAAGATTACCTGCTCTCTCGATCGGACCTGCAACCAGCTGTGGAAAGAACGAGACAAACAGAGCATAGCTTAAAGGACTTTTTTCCGCTGAAATTTCGCCACGATACACATCGATCACATATGCCATTGTCTGGAAGGTATAAAATGAGATTCCCACTGGCGGGACTGAATATTTCAGACCGATCAGAAATCCCAGACATACAGTCACTGCCAAAATCAGCCAGGCTCTTCTGTATCTGCCCTTCTCAACAGCAATTCCCGCCAGATACGTGATTGCCGTTGTAAGCAGAAGCAGTCCTCCTGCCCAGGAACTTTCTTTTATGTAAAAGAAATAGCTCACAG
Organism: Blautia sp. 210820-DFI.6.14; assembly: GCF_020558815.1. NCBI lineage: Bacteria > Bacillati > Bacillota > Clostridia > Lachnospirales > Lachnospiraceae > Blautia > Blautia sp. 210820-DFI.6.14. Next base: position 81,238 of record NZ_JAJCKS010000015.1, on the reverse strand, counting down.
CCAGTAGAAAGAGTTCTCTGTATTTCCATGGAATCTTCCAGTACAAAAGCACTACCACCGGAAAGGAGAAAACAAATGTCAGTGATATAAAATTCATTTCTTTTCCTCCTTCGCAAACTGTTCTTTCAGATCCCTTATCACTTTTTCAGTCCGGATCTGTGCCCCTTCCGTAGACAAATGATTATCCGTTCCATACAGATAAATTCCTGTATACAAAGAATCCTCAAGTTCCGAAATGACAGGAACATTCAGCTGACTCTTAAAATATTCATGCAGCCGGATTCTTTCCTCCTGTGTGCTGTCTTCAGAAAGCGCATATTTATTCCTGGGTGAGTAAGTAAAATAAACTTTTATTCCCTGATCCAGAAATCTTTGAAATTCTGTATTTATGGAATCGATATAAGTATCCTTCGGATATGCATTTACTGTATAATTTACCGGAAGTCCGTAAATCGGTTTTTCACTTGTGGAATTCGGACGGTACACTACATAATCCCCGTATTCATTGTAGCTTGGCTCCTCCACTTCATTTCCATCCTCGTCATACTCTGATGCGCAGACATCATAATTTTTTCTTTCCATATCTGCTCTTGCATCCTGATATGCAGTAAAAGCAGTGAAAATCTGTTTATACTCTCTGAGGTCCAGCTGCGCAAACACATCATAATCAGACTCCATCATGGCAAAAGTTGCATAATCCAGTTCCTTCTGATAACAGAACTGCCGGTTTGCCGCATCAAATTCCGGAGAATCCAGAAGAACATCTCCTTCCTTCATACAGGAACGAATCAGTTCAAGCTGCGGAAGTGCCGGTGAATAGGCAAAAACTCCCATATTGACTACTTCATAATCAGGAAAAGCCTGGTCTATCATCTCACTGTCGTAACCAAATCTTGTCGAAGAGCCGGAAAACAGGACAATCTTCTTTTTATCCTTCATACTCAGCAGACGATCATATTTATCCTGGAATGTATCGAAATAATTTCCACTGTAGGCCGGAGCCTCGATTGCGTTGATATGCAGAGTATGCAGCATATCACAGTCCTGAAATGCATAGTCACTGATTTTTTCCAGATCATCATAAAGATACAACTGTTCCAGATGACTGTTTCTGAATGCCCACTTTTCAATTTCATAGATTCCCGGCGAAAGAATCACGGTTTTACAGTCTGTATCTGCAAAAGCATTCTCCCGGATTGTACGTACCGGCAATCCTCCAAGACTGGGTGGAATACAGATCTGCTGTGCCTTGCCGCTATATCCGGTTATGACTGCAAAGCCTGATACTTTTTTGTATATAAAATCTGCCTCGTCTGTCCACGGCGTCCACTGTGCATACAGCACAAGCCCTGCTTTCCACGCGATCCGGCTTCCAAGTCCCACAGCCTGGCCGCTTCCATCAGCCCTGGTATTCCATCCAAGCAGTGTGTAACCCTTTCTGAAAAAGAGATCCGTTCCTATTGAAGTATTGATTCTCTGGTGAGTACCTCGATAACAGATGCTCACTCTGTCTGAATCCCCTGAAGTGTTTTGTCCGCCATTGGCATCATACAAAATCTCATATTTTCCTTTTTCAGCCTGAATGCAGATACTCTCCGAATATTTTACTTCATGCAGAACAATCTCCACGGTTTTTCCATCATCATCTTTTATTATTTCTGTCTCGCCATGATAATCTGTGCCCAGAATCTGCCAGTTATTATCCAGCGTGACTGTAAAGCTCACATTGCTTCCGGATTTTATTGTTCTGACAGGATCCGTTACCTGATACCCATCCCCCTTTTCCATAACAATATGACAAAGCTGTTCTTTTTCGGGCTCTTTCTGCTTACATCCTATCAGACCTGTCACTATCAGAAGAAGGAATACCCAGAATACAGTTTTTAATTTTCTTTTACCCATAGTTCAGTCTCCTCCTTCCGTTTTATCTTATAAATACACAGCGGCCTTCCGGTAGACTTAAGGCACAGCTTTAATTGCTTGCTAACCTTAGTTATACCAGAAGACCGCCTGATTGTACCAGTCTTTTAAGACTCTTTATTTATTGTTTTTTCTTGCTGCAATTGCCTTCTGCTCTTCCGGCAGATCCTTCTCTATCGTAAAGAAGAAAATCAGAATTGCACAGATCACATAAGCAATTGTCTCTACCCAGATATATCCGACAGAGATTGCTGTCTGTGCCGCAGCTGTCTGTGCTGCAGTACCCAGTGCAATGTCTGCTGCCTGGTCATATCCACTGGCATTTAAGATTGCACTGAAAATAGAATTACATACCGGAGTCGCAGCAACCATGATGGAACTGTAAATAGACATTGTCAATCCATCTGTACGGATCCCGAATTTGTACTCAATATGATCAATAACATCCGCAAGCATGGCAAGGATCATGTAGCATGCCGGAGCAGATCCGAGACATTTCAGTGCCACACCGATTGCTACAGGAACAATCTGTCCGTTACCCATAATCGCGATCACACCACCGACAGCTCCCAGCAGCATACCAACCATACATACAATACGTTTTCCAAATTTATTACAGAGAGGTACGATTGCCACTGCTGCCACAGCCATCGGAACCGCACCCATGATACTTAAAAGTGACTGTGAAGCACCCCAGGCATCTGCTGTTCCAAAGAAAGTGTTGTCCATTACCCATTTACAGAAATACGTCATGGAACCGTTCTTCATAGCGCCGCTCCACTGGAAGCCCATGTAGAACAGCATAACGATCCACCACATTTTTTCACTGGTAACTGCGGAAAGCTGTTCTTTCAGAGAAGCAGTTTTGACTGTTTTCTCCTCTTCAGCTCCCTGTGACATCTGCTCTTCTGTTACACGCTCACGTGTAAATTTAAACTGTAAGAAAATGGTAAGTGCAGAAAAAATAGCAATGGCAGTCATCGCTACCAGCCACAGATGCTGATTTTCTTTCAGTGCGAAAGAAACCAGGATCGGGAATACCATGGAACCGGCACCCATAACAGCAAGTCCTGCCACATTTGTGAAGGAAGCCAGTGCACCTCTCTGTTTACTGTTTCTTGTAGATACAGGAATCAGTGTGGAGTTAGCTGTATTGTAGATCGGATAAGCCACGGCATAAAACAGGTTGTAGGCAATCGCGATCCACACCATTTTGGCAGTTCCCTCAAAAGGAACTACAAACATCAGTACAGAGGCAATGGACAGAGTCAGAGCAGACAGCAGGATCCACGGTCTTGCCTTTCCAGCCATTGTTCTCGTACGCTCAATAAGCTGACCTACGATCAGGTTTGCTGCTACGATCAGAATAGTCGAGAACAACTGTAAAGTTGTCAGAAATGTCAGGTTCAGTTTCAGGACATCTGTAAAATAATTCTGAAGGATACTGGTAAAAATACCGGAAGCCAGAAGTGCTCCGAACGGTCCGATAAAATATCCGATCAACATCTCCGGAAGTTTTACATCCTCTGATTTGATTCTGGAACCGGTCAGTGGACCGTTCCAGAAATCTTTATTTGTCTTGCTCATAAAATCAATCCTTTACTACTTTGAAGAAGGAGGAAATAATCGTGAAGATCAGAGCGACCGCACATACGATCATTCCAATGATCGCACCTTTTAAATCCGCCATATTCTGAGCGTTGTTCTCAAAAGTCATGATGGACCCGATTGCAGCGATTCTGCTTCCCACAAAAGCGATCAGCGCATATGCTGTCAGCACACCGCATGCTACCGGAATAATATCCAGAACCGGCTTTGCTCCCATTTTCACAGAAACTATGATCATAACGATTTCAAGAATCGCAGCAACAGCCAGGCAGGCAACGATTGTATTATCAGTACCAGTAGTTTTTACAAAATAGTTTGTTTTGCAGTTCATCATGTACAGAACCAGTCCTGCAACAGTTACTAGAACTGTGATTACACTTAAGACCAGTCCTGCGCCCATTTTTTTCTTTTCAGTCATAGTTATTCCTCCTTACTGCTCTTTCTTTTTCAGTCCAAGCAGGTACATTGCTGCACAGAGTACAGTCAGTACACCAAATCCGATACGAAGACCTGTGATCAGGTTATCATACCATGTATTCAGTTTCTCAATATGTGTAGAGGTTGACATACCATCCATTGCATTTGAGTTTGCAAGTGCATAATTCTGATACAGCATTGCCTGTTTCAGATCTGTCAGAAGTTCTTCACTCTGGCTTGCATTTTCTACACTCCAGTATGGCCATACTGCTTCTACTGCTGCCATGGTGTTGTCACCGGTGTTACATGTCATGGTTACACCATTATGTACTGCCATGTGAATCTTCGTATAAGCCGGATCCTGAATGAAGTCCTCAGACATCAGGCCCTTGAAGCCCCATTCTTTGTGAAGGATATTCAGAAGCAGTCCGGTATGTGCATTACTTGTCACACAGCCGACACGGTTGTATGTAGTCATTACAGCAAGCGCATTTGCATCTTCGATACAGGACTGTGTACCACGAAGTTCATTTTCACGTGCAGCCTGTTCTGTCATAAACTCGGCAATACCGGTACGGTTGATCTCCGTATCATTGAATGCCAGATGTTTCGGTGCAATCAGTACGCCATAGTCATGTCCGGCTTTGATGATTGCTGCACCCTGACCTGCTGTCAGAACTGCATCTTCTGAGAAGTATTCATGGTTACGTGCATTGTATGGTGTACGATGAAGGTTTGTTCCAACGCCCCACCAGATTGCTGTATTTGCCCACAGAGAATAGTTACCTACTGCTTTGCCCCATTCTGCTGCCAGCTGTTTGCTGAATGTCTGGCCAATAACAGTCTCATTTGCCATAACACCCATCTTGTAGTCACGGTTCGGATCATCTTTTGCGATCACACAAGGATCTCCTGTAGAAGCATCGGAGTTTGCATACTGGCCCAGCGGATAAGAGTTGAATCCGTTCGGTCCATCGTTCTGGATTACTTCCGGAGAAGTGATAGATTCGATAACCTTTGTGCTGGTTCCACCAAGTCCAGTACGGATCAGGCATTCTTCCAGAGTAAGCTGATCCATCAGTGTACTCCATCTTTCATCTGTGATATCTTCTACACCCTTCATATTTGCCAAGGTCATTCCATTATCTGCCCCGAAGGTTACAGAAGACGGATCTCCGTTTGCTTCGATATCACTGTAGTCATCAGCCATAGTGCTGATCATCTCATCTGTAGCTGTCAGGTCTTTGTATGTTTCCGGCCAAGTTCCTTCCCAGTCATTTCTGCTTAAGTAAGTAACGGTGTCTTCCATCCAGTTATTCAGATCTGCATCCTGGAGCTGATTTTCTACCGGTGTACCATTTAAAGTTACTGCAAAGGAAGAGGAATCGAAATCACCAAGTTCCCATGTCTGTACATTATCTTTATTTCCTTCAACATCCTGATCCTGTGCAGCAAGCACGTTATTTACTGCCTCATGTGCACCATTTCCAACAGTGAAGTAATAAGTTCCATTGTCCAGTATCCAGTTACCTGTTGTTCCTGCTTCATTCTCGCAGGAACTGTCCCAGCTTGCCATATCCTGTGCATCTGCTGTAATTGTAACAGTCTGGCTTTCGCCTGGCTCGATCATATCTGTTTTTTCATAGTCGAGAAGCTGTACTGCTGATTTTTCTACTTTATTTTCTACATCATAGTCTGTATAAGGAACAGAAGTATACAGCTGCACAACATCTTTACCAGCAACATCTCCTGTATTCTTAACATCTACTTCTGCTGTTACAGTTCTGTTAGCAAGGTCTACATCCACACTCTTGAGAGTCTGCTCGAAAGTTGTATAAGAAAGACCATATCCAAACGGATAAGATACTTCATCATCATAGTTCCATGCTTTGCCTGTAGAACTTCCTACAGTTGCGTCTGCATTTCCCTGTCCAAGTACCGTATCTGCATATCTTGTCTCGTAATATTTATATCCAGCATAAATATCCTCTGCTTCCACTTCTTCTGCATTGATATTTACAGACGGATCTGCATTTGTCCACTCATAGTTTCCAAAATTCTGTGCTGCCGGTGAGTTGGCATTTGTCACAGCATAAGTATCTGTCAGATGACCGGACGGATTTGCTTCTCCGGAAAGGATATCTGCCACACCATAGAAACCATAACCTCCTGGGAAACCAATTTCCATGATTGCATCTACACCATCGTTATTTTTGATCTCATCAATTTCCATTGCATTGGCATTATTCAGCATAACAATGACTTTACCACCGTTGTTCTCTTTTGCTTCAACAGCAGCGTTGATCAGGTCACGCTCATCATCACTTAAGCCAAGCGGGTCAGTCTGATTCAGATCCTGAGATGCATCTACGCCATCCACACCCGGAAGATAAGTTCCGTTCTCTGTAGAAGAACGTCCGATTGTTACAAGCATAACATTGTAGTCCTCCATGGAATCCTTCCACTTGTCATCTACACTGTCCATTTTTTCCTGAGAAGGCTCTTTGCTTGCAAATACACCATCTGTTGCCGGAGCTGTGATGTGGTAATATTCCATAATATTTCCCCACATATTAACTTCTGTCTTGAAATCTGCTTCCAGACTCTTGTAAAGCTTCTGAAGATTCTCATTGATCTTGAATCCCTTTGCATCCAACGCTTCAACAAAATCTACAGTATCTGCATCTGTTCCTTTATTCTCATTCAGGGAGCTTCCCATGTCTCCCCCCTGTACCGGATAGTAGCTGGAAAATCCAAGAAGGGACAGTTTCTGTGTCTCATCCTTTGATAATGGAAGTGCATTGTTCTCATTCTTTAAAAGAACCGTTCCTTCCTCACTCATACGCTCTCCGAGATCCTCGATGGAATCCAGAAGTTCTGTCGTGCTGGAATAATCAGATTTGTATGTGTACAGGTCCTCATCTGTACTGTCTGTTACCATCGCACTGCTCTTTGTGCCAAGAAATTTGTCGATATCTGTACGATAGCTGTCTACTACAGGTCCTGCCGCAACAGAAACGGTCAGAAGAGACGCTGTAAGAGTAGTCAGACCACGCCAGAGATTTCTTTTTCTGCTCATGATTATAGCTCCTTTCTTTCCCTAAATATGGTCAAGCCTCATCGCTCAAGTGCTTCCATACTTTCTATGAACATAAATTTAACATATTTTTAAAAACGCTCCCATTTTTTTCGCAGACTGCACTTTTTCAGCCGTAAATGGGAGCGTTTTTTTATTAAATTTTCACAAACAAAATTTTTTAAGAAATCTTGCACAAATTGTGAAGTTTGTTTTTGTCTATATTGCCCATATGTTTTATTTTGCTACAATTACCGGAATCTCACAGGTATATGTTCTTTCTTCATCAGAAACAGTGATCTTTACAGATCCGGCTTCTCCGGCACGGACTACAGCCATCGCTTCACCGTAATAAGTATCGACCGTATTCTGTGCATAATTTCCTTCTACATAGGAGCAGGCACTTCCCAGCCCTTCGAGCGTAGCATTCTCTACTGTAACTTTCAGATGATGCTTCTCCATCGGTTTCCAGTTTCCGGCAGAATCTCCATACTGTAATGGAATAAACAGCAATCTGCCAGCCTTCACAGTTTTCTGCTCCGGTCTGATATGAAGTACTGTTTCTTCATTTGCTGTCATCAGAGTCTGACGACTGATCTCCTGTCCGTTTTTATCATAAGAAACTGCTGTGATCTCACCGTCTTCATATGGAATGTAGAATTTTGAACGGCATTTCTTTACTTTGCCACGGGCAGCTTTTTTACCATTGACCAGAAGTTCCACCTCTGCTGCTCTTGCAAAAACTTCAACCTCTGCTTTTTCTCCGGCACATCCCCGCCATGACCAGCTTTCCAGTGCTTTGGACAGCGCCCATCCGGTCAATTGCAGATTCTCCTTCTGATAAACAGGTTTCACGGCAATAAACGGACCCGTTTCCCTCTCAAAAGCAACTCTTGTATAAGCAGCCTCTGCACGAGGTTTTCCGAGAAGGTCGATTCTTCCGTTGTTTCCAGTCATTCTGGTATGTGGCATCCTGCCTCTGTAATCTTCATACTCAGCAGCACCATCTCCGGTCTCTCCGATATATTCCCATCCGGACCAGACAAAATCTCCCAGGATTCGTTTATTCTTCTTTGCAATCTCCCAGAAGCTATATGCATCCTTGCAGAAAGTCTCTGTACCGAGGATCAGACGTTTCGGATATTTTTTCAGGTCATGTTTGTATCGGAAAAGTCCGTAGTTGTAACCAGCGATATCCATATTTGCAAAAGCATCTTTTGTTTTCCAGTCACATGGCGGAAGGGTCGCACCAATTTTCATAAAATAGTCGCCAACCAGACAGGCAAGTGTATTATAGAATTCACTTCCTACCGGTTTTTTCTTTTCTTTTTCCTGTTTTTTTGCCTCCTGCTCTGCAATCTCCGCACTTTTTTCTGCTTTATCATCGCTGTAGACACCCATTCCCATGGAGCTTAAGAAGTTAAAGAAAATGTTGATTCCGCAGGTTACCGGTCTGTATGGATCCAGCTTATGAAGATAAGAAGTCATTCTGCCGGTCAGTTCGATTCCTTTTTTCTGTGCAGTTTCTGCAACTTCATTTCCGGTGGAATACATGATCACACATGGATGATTGTAATCTTTCTCCACCATATCTTTAAGGTCCTGCTGCCACCATTCATTCAGATATCCTGCATAGTCATATTTTGTCTTATGAATATACCAGACATCTACATATTCGTCCATCATCAGCATTCCCTGACGGTCACAGGCATCCAGCATGTCTTTGGAACACGGATAATGAGAAGAACGGATTGCATTATAGCCATTCTCTTTGAGGATACGGACTCTTCGTTCTTCCGCTTCCGGATAAGTGCAGGCTCCCAGTACACCATTATCATGATGTACGCAGGCTCCTCTGAGGATTTCCCTCTTACCGTTGATCGTAAGACCTTTTTCCGGATTCCATTCAAGAAGTCGGATTCCAAATGTTTCCTCTACGACATCCTCTCCAAACGTTGCACGCAGAGTATAAAGATTCGGATGATCACAGTCCCAGAGCTTTGCGTTCGGAATTTCCATACGGAAAACCGACGGGTGTCCGGTATTTTCAACCTCTTGTGTAAGAATACAATTCTCTTTATCCAAGACCTCTGCTTTCACCCTGCCCAGGCAGGAAGTTTTTATTTCTACCTCGATCACTGCCGGAGCATAGCTGACTGTATGGATCCTGATTCCATTGACCGGAATGTATTTCTTGTCGCCTGTCCAGAGATATACCGGGCGGTAGATTCCTGTTCCAGAATACCAGCGGCTGTTTGGCTGGTCAGAATTCCGTGCGATCACGCGGATTTCATTCTGTGCTTCGTATTTCAGAAATCCTTCCGTATCTACATAGAAATTTGTATAACCATATGGTCTGTATGCGGCTTTCTTTCCATTAATATAGACTTCTGCATTATGATAAACACTTTCAAACTCAATGAGAACTTTTTTTCCACTGTATTCTGATGGTACAAATACATGTTTTGTGTATTCATAATCGCCACCCAGATACCATCCGGAATTTCCCTCGCTGACACTTTCTCCGGTACGCGGTTCACTCCGCATGGCATCATGTGGAAGTGTTACGGAATATGGTTCTTCATCTCTGGTCAGGCATCTGCAAGTCCAGTTTCTGTTAAAATCTATCTTCTTCATTTCAAATCTTCACCCTTCTTGTTTCTCCTCTGACCAGAGAAATTTTTTCTTCACCGAGTTCCAGAACTCCACCTTCTGCATCTGCAGTCACTTCCAGACATTCTCCATCCCAGGCCAGCCGGACCGTCCCGTCACTTCCCACAGGAAGTGTACAGTCCAGGTCTGTAAAATACTGCATCTGTGGCTTTAATACATAAGTAACCCCATCCTTGTTTACAAGATCCAGTCCGGCAAAATATTTTGCCAGAAAATAGATAGGACTTGCCGCCCATGCATGGCAGAGACTCTTGCCAAAATGATCCCCGTACATATCATACTGTTCTTCCTTCGGCACGGACGGATCATACTCTTCCCAGAATGTGACTGCCCCAAGATCCAGCATGCCACCCCAGTAGGAACGGATCTTGTCCAGAACTTCTGTCAGTTTTCCCATCTGGCACAGTACATCTAACTCAAAGAAGTTAAAGTATGGTGTTGTGATTGCCGGAATCTCATCATTTTCAAGTACATTTGTGAGAATTTTTTCCTGCTTCTGTTTGTCTGCGATATCAAACAGAATTGCAAAAATATTTGCATGTCTCGTTACATTACGTTTTCCGGAAGTAAAAGAATCGATATACGCACCTTTTTCTTCATCCCAGAAGAACTTTTCAATAGCAGCCGTCAGTTTTTCGTATTCCTGTCTGTAAACATTTCCATCTTTGCCAAGCTGCTTGCTGATCTCTGCCATCACACGGAAACATGCTGCATAAAGCATCTGTTCCGCACAGAGCGGACCATCTTTATCCATATCAGCCCAGTCGATATATACCCAGTCTTTTTCTTTTCCGATCAGAAAACCATGCTCCTCTCGTCTGCCATTACAGAACCCCATAAGGGACACCATCTTTGGATAAACCAGTTCCAGAAAATCTCTGTCGCCGTATCCTTCATTGTGATAGTCCACGCCCAGAAGCCACAACAGAGAGTAATCTACAATTGTATTAATATGTCTCGTCATCGGATCATTGCCACGAAGCGCGAGGATCGTTCTCTGATCGATTTCTGCATCTGCCATCAGATAACGGTTTACGAAGAAGCTCTGGTATGCATCTCCCGACCAGATCCATTTATCACGTTTCACCCCATCAATAAAAAAGATTCCACTGCAAAGACGGAATGTATGCTCTGCCACCGACCAGATCTGATTCAGACGTTCTTCTCCACAATGAAAAGCTGCTTTTACCGGGATATCCACATACTGATGATTTGCTCTGAGGATAACTTCTCCCGGCTTACAATCCGGAATATACGCAAAACGTACTGCACAGCATGGACACTTTCCAGTTTCTTTGTCCGGCTGCCAGCTGTAATAGCAGTTTACCGTATCGATTGCTTCTTCTCTGGATTCGCCACAGCAGATCAGTACCGGATGATATCCATTTTTAAATTTTGCCTCCAGAACCGCATTCAGCTCCGTTTCAAATTCATAGAGAGTTCCTCCGTTATACTCCGTTACACTGACTGGTTCATAAACCTTTTCACTGTATTCCCAGACTGTCGGATTCTGTTCCGGTCTGGTGAAATATTTGCTCTTGCCTGCCGGCTGTGGGTCCTTTTCATAATCCTCTGCCATCCATCCTGTATCAGAGCAGATCACATCGCCTTCTATATAAATACATGGAAAAGCCTCAATGCAGCCTGCATGAACAGCTATTGCAACTTCTCCCGGTCCACAGGTGATCTTTTTTCCAAATGGATATTTCTTTTCTCCTGCCAGCACATGTCCGATCGCATTGGAATATACAGTGAAAGATGTTTCTTCCTCCAGATGATAAGTGCGGCGAAAAGCAACACGGTTGCGGAAACCTTCACTCTTCCAGAAAGCCGGCCATCCAAACCCTCGCTCCACACGACTGAAATTCTGCTTCATTCCATGATATAACTCAAAATCTCCCGGATACCAGATCCAATAACTTTTGCTCATTCCCGATTCCTCCAGTTTTTTCTATTTTATTCAATTCCATTTGCACTGAACAGCTGGTTTTGGCATATAATTTCTACCTTAAACTATATGCGTTACTTCTATATAAAGTCAAACACAGTTGACGTACAAAAAGTACCCGTTCACGATATGACCTGCAAAAGTATTTTTTTCGAAATTTATTCCAGCAAAAAACAGCCAGGATTTTACTCCCGGCTGTTCTTATTCATATTTCAAATGTCTTTCAGGCATTCCAGATATTCAGTTAATCCCAGCCACCATATTCTTTGATGGTCTCTTCCACTCGTCGTTTCACTTCTGCAGCAATCTCCGTAGTCTTCATGTCCTTATACTCGTCATAATACATTGGCTTCAGGAAATGCACCTGCACTGTCAGTGGTTCTATGGAACCAGTGTCAAAAGCCTTATACGTATCAATCAATGCAACCGGCACGATCGGGCATCTGGCTTTTGTTGCAGCTTTGAAACTGCCGCCTTTAAATTCCAGTGGATGATTTCCATTCTTACTTCGGGTTCCCTCTGCAAAAATCAGATAGTTTCGTCCAGCCTTAACTTCTTTCGTAACATTAAGGATAATCTGCATAGACTGTCGAATATCCTCTCTGTCCATAATATATGCTTTCATACAGGCAAAAACCTGTCTCAGAAACGGAACATTCCCCACTTCTTTCTTTGCCACTACAGAAAAAGGTGTCGGGCAGGCATCCACAATTGCAAGGACATCATACAGTCCCTGATGATTCGGATAAAACATAAATCCATTTTCGTTCGGTATATTTTCTACACCGTATGACTGAACCGTAATATTTCCACCTTTATTAGCCCGTTGATCTATTTTCTTCAGAAGTGCATAACGCTCTCCCTCTGTATAATTATCAACGTTTTTAGCATATCGGTTCAGCATAAACCATCCCCATGGTACAAACAAGAGATTCCTCAGCACCATCATAATGATTCTTTTCATTCCGCTGCCACCATCCCTTCAAGGATTCTATATTGCTGTTCGCTTAGCTATTTTAATTTTGCAGCTATTTTTTCCTCATATCCAGGATTCTTCTTGATGAACTTATCATAAGCAGTTGTATAATCCTTATATGCCTGTGTATTCATAAAATCAGCATACTTTGTCGCAGCCTGCTTACTCAGATCATCGGTAATCTCCGACGGTGTCATTACATAATACTTGCCGTTATCTTTCTTCTGTACCATGTAAGTGCTGATACAAGGGTAGCTCTGTCCATTCTTCAGAACCAGCTCATAGGTAATATACATATATGTATAGTTACCATTCTGATAAATTTTATCACACTGTGTGATTTCTGTTTTTTCAGCCTCAAATGCACTGAAATATTTCACAGTCGCATCCATCTCCTGCTGCAGAGTATCATCTGCTTTGGATACACCATAGCATTTTTTGACTTTTTTCTCATTTCCACCTGTGTATGATTCGATCAAAGTTCTGACTACTCTTTCCGGAGTCTTATGGCTGACTCCGCATCCCTTTGCAGCAAATACAATGATAATGATCAGAACGATCAGCGCAGCAGCGCCTGCCAGAACCGGTTTCGGTAATCTGGCAATCACTGCAGCTATATCAGAACCTCTGGAAGTTTTACGCCGGGTTCCTGAAGTTTTACGTCTGGTCTGCGTTTTTCTTCTTGCTGATGCGGATTTTGAACGTCCGGATGCACTTGAACCGGATCTGCGTCTGACATTTGTTGCCGCATTTTCCTTATCCATGATTCTTATTCCTCTGTGCTGTCTGTATTTTCGTTACTGTTCTCTTCTGTGGAGATATTTTCAGAGCTTTCCTCTGTCTTTTCAGAATTTTTATCTTCTTCTTTTTCACGGACTTTCGCAAAGCTTGCAACCGTTACTCCATCAGAAAGATTGATCAGTTTGACTCCTGATGTAATTCTTCCAAGGATAGAGATATCAGAGCACTGCAGACGGATAATGATTCCTTCTGTGGTGATCATCATGATCTCATTTTCTTCATTGACAGCTTTTGCTCCGATAACATTACCGGTCTTCTCAGTAATCTTGTAGCACTTCACACCTTTACCGCCTCTGTTCTGGCAGGTAAATTCACTGATAGAAGTACGTTTACCCATACCGTTTTCAGATACAACGAGCAGATAATATCCCTGTGTATTCAACTGCATTGCAACAACTTCATCTCCATCAAGCAGATTAATACCACGAACACCCATCGATACTCGTCCGGTACTTCTGACATCGGATTCTTTGAAGCGGATACACTGACCGTATTTCGTTACAAGGATGATATCTTTCTTGTCATCCGTTGCCTTAACTTCGATCAGTTCATCGTCATCTCTCAGAGAAATAGCTGCCAGACCAATCTTACGGACATTTGCATAATCCTGGATCGGAGTCTTCTTAACAAGACCCTTACGGGTAGCCATCATCAGATACTGACCTTCTTCAAACTTACTGATCGGAATGACTGCTGTGATACGTTCTCCCGGCATCAGCTGCAGAAGGTTGATGATTGCAGTACCACGGGCGGTTCTTCCAGCTTCCGGAATCTCGTATGCTTTCAGTCTGTATACACGACCAGTATTGGTAAAGAACATGACATAATGATGTGTTGTTGTCATCATCAGTTCCTCGATATAATCGTCATCCAGTGTCTGCATTCCCTTGATTCCTCTGCCGCCTCTGTTCTGGCTGCGGAAGTTATCTACTGTCATACGTTTGATATAACCAAGTTTTGTCATGGTAATGACAGTATTTTCTCTCGGGATCATATCTTCCATAGAAATATCAAACGCATCAAATCCGATAGCCGTTCTTCTGTCATCGCCGTATTTCTCAGAAATTGCAAGAATCTCCTCACGGATAACACGAAGAAGTGTATTTCTGTCTGCAAGGATTGCTTTCAGTTTGCGGATCTTTTCCATTAATTCTGCATATTCTGCTTCCAGCTTCTCTCTTTCCAAACCGGTGAGAGCACGAAGACGCATGTCCACGATTGCCTGTGCCTGAACATCTGTCAGTTCAAATCTGTCCATCAATTCCTGCTTGGCTACCTGGACACTTCTGGATCCACGGATGATACGGATAACTTCATCAATATTATCCAGAGCTTTCAGCAGACCTTCTAATATATGCGCACGTTCCTGTGCTTTATTCAGATCATATTTTGTCCTTCTTGTCACAACATCTTCCTGATGTGCAAGATAATATTTGAGCATTTCAGGAAGCGTCAATACCTTCGGCTGAAGGCTTCCGTTTACAGCCACCAGACACAGCATGATAACGCCAAAAGTATCCTGCAGCTGTGTATGTTTATACAGCTGATTCAGAACTACATTCGCATTGGCATCTTTACGAAGATCGATACAGATACGCATACCTTCACGGCTGGAATGGTCATTCAGGTCTGTGATTCCATCGATTTTCTTGTCTCTTACAAGCTCGGCAATCTTTTCGATCAGGCGGGCTTTATTTACAAGATATGGAAGTTCTGTAACGATAATACGTGATTTGCCATTCGGCAGTGTCTCGATATTTGTCACCGCACGCACACGGATCTTGCCGCGTCCGGTACGATATGCTTCTTCAATTCCTCTTGTACCAAGGATAGTAGCACCTGTCGGGAAGTCAGGACCTTTTACGATCTCAAGAAGTTCTTCTATCGTAGTGTCTCTGTCCTCTTCAATGATATTGTCGATGATCTTGACAACGGCACTGATCACCTCTCTCAGATTGTGAGGCGGGATGTTAGTAGCCATACCAACGGCAATACCGGAGGTTCCATTTACAAGAAGGTTCGGATAACGGGATGGCAGTACAACCGGTTCCCGTTCTGTCTCATCAAAGTTCGGCTGGAAATCAACGGTATCTTTGTTGATATCAGCCAGCATTTCCATGGAAATCTTACTCAGACGTGCCTCTGTATATCGCATCGCAGCAGCTCCGTCACCATCCACAGAACCAAAGTTTCCATGACCGTCTACCAGCGGATATCTGGTTGACCAGTCCTGTGCCATATTTACAAGTGCGCCATAGATGGAACTGTCTCCATGCGGATGATATTTACCCATGGTATCACCAACGATACGGGCGCATTTACGATGCGGCTTATCCGGACCGTTATTCAACTCTATCATGGAATACAGCACCCTTCTCTGTACCGGTTTCAGACCGTCTCTGACGTCCGGAAGAGCACGGGAGGCAATAACACTCATGGCATAATCTATATAAGATTTTTCCATGGTCTTCTGCAGATCCACCTCATGGATTTTATCAAAAATATTGTCTTCCATTTTCTATTCTCCTAGATATCCAGATTTTCTACAAAGCGTGCGTTTTCTTCGATAAATTCACGTCTTGGTTCAACTTTGTCACCCATAAGAGTGGTAAATGTCAGGTCAATTTCAGAAGTTGCTGATTCATCCATAGTTACACGGAGAAGAATTCGTTTCTCCGGATCCATGGTTGTCTCCCAGAGCTGTTCTGCGTCCATTTCTCCAAGACCTTTGTATCGCTGGATCTTATTGTTATTGTCACGTCCGATCTGCTCAAGGATGCTGTTCAGCTCTGCATCATCGTATGCGTACCAGACTTTTTTATTCTTTTCGACCTTATAAAGCGGCGGCTGTGCCAGATATACATAGCCCTGCTTGATCAGCTCCGGCATAAATCTGTAGAGGAATGTCAGAAGCAGTGTTGCGATATGAGCACCATCGACATCGGCATCCGTCATGATGATGATCTTGTGATAACGCAGCTTGCTGATATCAAAGTCCTCGTGGATTCCGGTACCAAATGCAGTGATCATTGCTTTAATCTCTGCATTGCTGTAGATTCTGTCCAGACGGGCCTTTTCTACATTAAGGATTTTACCACGCAGTGGAAGGATTGCCTGTGTTGCACGGTTTCTTGCAGTTTTTGCTGAACCACCGGCGGAATCTCCCTCTACGATGTAGATCTCACAGTTTTCCGGATTCTTATCTGAGCAGTCTGCAAGTTTACCTGGAAGAGACATTCCGTCAAGTGCAGATTTTCTTCTTGTAAGATCTCTTGCCTTACGTGCTGCTTCTCGTGCTCTCTGCGCAAGTACTGATTTCTCAACTGTTGCCTTCGCAACCGTCGGATTCTGCTCCAGAAAGATCTCCAGCTGTTTGCTGACTACAAAATCAACAGCTCCACGAGCCTCACTGTTACCAAGCTTCTGTTTCGTCTGTCCTTCGAACTGTGGCTCCTCGATCTTAACACTTACGATTGCTGTCAGACCTTCTCGAATATCATCACCACTTAAATTCGGTTCACTGTCTTTGAGCAGCTTATTCTTTCTTGCATAATCGTTGAATGTCTTTGTCAGTGCATTACGGAAACCAACGATATGTGTACCACCTTCCGGTGTATTGATATTATTTACAAAGCCATAGCTGTTTTCTGTATAGGAATCATTATGCTGCATGGCTACTTCAACCATAACGCCATCTTTTTCACCTTCGCAGTAAATAACTTCCGGATACAGTGCTTCCTTGCTTCTGTTCAGATAGGTAACAAATTCCCTGATACCACCTTCATAATGAAAGGCTTTTTCTTTTTCCTGATCTTCTCTGGTGTCTTTCAGTACAATGCGAAGACCTTTGGTCAGGAAAGCCATCTCACGGAGGCGCTGTTTCAGAATATCGTAATCATAAACTGTCTCTTCGAAGATTTCTTTATCCGGCAGGAAGGTTACTTTTGTTCCTGTCTCTTCAGGATCACAGACACCAATCTCTTTCAGAGGATACATGGTATGTCCTCTTTCATAACGCTGCTGGTATTTCTTTCCTTCACGGCAGATCGTAACCTCCAGCCACTCAGACAGTGCATTTACAACAGATGCACCTACGCCATGAAGTCCACCGGATACTTTGTATCCTCCACCGCCAAATTTACCACCTGCATGAAGGATGGTAAATACAACTTCTACTGCCGGTATTCCCGCCTTGTGATTGATTCCTACCGGAATACCTCGTCCGTTATCAACTACTGTAATGGAGTTATCCGGATTGATGGTTACCTGGATTTCAGTACAAAATCCTGCTAAAGCTTCATCTACCGCATTATCCACGATCTCATATACAAGATGATGCAAGCCCCGGCTCGATGTACTTCCAATATACATACCAGGTCTTTTACGAACAGCTTCCAGTCCTTCCAGAATCTGGATCTGGTCCGCGCCGTACTCTGTATTCTCTCCGCCCATTTGCTTCCTCCTGTCATTCTATATTCATTATAATGGAAACCGACATTTTTCGCATTTGCCGGTTTCCAGATAGGCATAATAATACTAATTTATTATAGCACAAAACAGCCCTCATTCCAACAAAATCCCTTTAAATAAGAAGAAAAAAACGAGAGCCCGGTTTACACCAGACTCCCGTCAAACGTCTTACACTTTATTTCTGTTTTCTCTTTTTGTAAGCAACTACTCCACCTGCGATCACGATCACAGATACCAGAAGAACCAGACCCCAGAATGCCGGATTCATCGGGTCACCAGTCTTAACCGGACGACTTGTTGCACTTCCGCCATGGCTGGATGCATCACTTCCACCGTTAGATGTACCAGAACCACCATTGCTTCCGCCAGGTGTTACAGTAGCATCCTTCTTGGTATTGGTAATCTCGATGCTTCCTTTATACTGATCAGACTCATTCAGCTTAACACTGCCTTCACCACTTACTACATATGCGAAAGAATCTTTATCGAGTACATTACCATCCTTATCGGTTTCCTTAACTGCATAAGTAACAGTAGCTTTTATATCTTCTGAGAATGGAACCGTAACAGTAACTTTATCATTCTGCTTCAGTTCAACGGTGCTTACCGCCTTACCAGAATCATCAAATACAGTTGCATAGAACTTGTCGTCTACAGTCTTTTTCACACCGTCCACTACAACGTTCTTTGTAATCTCGATCTTTCCATTTACAAAGAAGCCTTCCGGAAGAGTTGAAAAAATGTTATTTACATAAGCTGCGATATCTGTAGCAACCGTCTTATCATCCACTACAATACTGTTGTCTTCCTTGTCTGCTGCATTTGTAACATTGTAATGGAAGCTGTTTTCTTTATCAAGCTGCACCTCATCATTCAGCTTGATCGCCTTGTTGTTCTCATCAAGCTCGAATACATAATAGGTACCTCTTTGAACATTGCTGTAAGAAGCTTTGCCTGACTGTGCATTCTGGATATGGATCGTTCTGATGTAATCATCACCATATGGGATCGTACCATCCTTATCAAGGAAAAGACCAACCTTGTAAGTTGCATCGTCAGCAGTTATTTCATCCAGTTCAAACGTATTCGGGTTAATACGATACAGTCTCTTCTCAACTGTAATACCTGCAGTGTTGCTCTTCTCTGCCTTTGGATAAGCCTGTACATCGTAGATCCAGCCTTCCTCTGTGCTTGCAAAAGGAACTGTTAAGAGCATTGGAGTAACCTTAACGGAACTCTTCGCTGCACCGATTACCAGGTACATGCCCTCTTCCATATCGCTGTAAACAACCTTGCCCTGCTCATCCGAAACAGCCTCAACCGGCTTTACTGAAGAAGCAGCTGCAACCTCGGCAAGCTTTTCGGCTGCTGAATACCATTCACTTGCATTCTTGAAGGAATCAAAATCGTATCCTGCAGATGACATGGAGCTAGTCAGTATAAAATGCACATTTCCATCAAATGAAACATCCGCAACTCTGTAAAGCTCTAACTTGACACCTGTCAGCGGTGTTGTCTTGCCATCCTCATCCGTCTGCTGCACCGTCAGATTAAGACTTCCCTTTTTTCCGGCTTCGTAAGAACCTGCCTGAACCGTTCCTGCCAGGCAGCCTGTCAACATGACAAACATTCCCAGGAAAGCCAAAAGCTTATTCCACATTTTAAATTTCTTTTTCTTCTGTTTCACCACGATCGGCCTCCTTGTTATTTTCTGTGATCATTATTCGTCTTTGCGGCTACTCTCCTCTGTTTTTCGGCTTTTACGTCGAATAACTATATAAACAATGATGATCATTATGACCATAGCTACAAGACCAATGATCATAATCTTCACCGGATCAACCTTTGCGATCTGCTGGATCGGTGTCTCCTCAGCTTTCTCCTCCGGTTCAACATACTCCGTCCGGATTCCCCTTATAAGAAGCCTGTGAGTGTTGACTCCATAAGGAGTACAGGTTACCAGCGTCACATGATCCTCTCCCTCGATGATATCCAGCTCACTGGATTCCTCCGGAAGAACCGTTTTAATCTGATCTACTTTGTATGCAAGAGTCTTTCCCAGAACATGGATCAGAAAAATATCTCCATTCTTCATCTGGTCAAGATCCGTAAAAATCTTTGCACTTGGAAGTCCCCTGTGTCCCGCCAGCACCGCATGTGTGCTCGCTCCACCTATCGGAAGACTTGTTCCCTCAACATGCCCGACACCCTTTTCCAGGACCTCTGTACTGAGGCCATGGTAAATAGCAAGTATCAGATTCAGCTTGGGGATCTCGATACTTCCCATCAGCCCGTCACCATTTGGATCAAGGACCTCATCGTAAGGATGACTGAGAACATAATCCTCTTCGTTAAAAGCATCTACGATCGTATTGACCTTATGCTCCGCGTTGTACTCCTCAGCCTCCTGCCAGAGCTTTTCGTACTGGTCATCCGACAGATCACTGACGGATTCGTTGTACTTGGTTACAAGCTGCGCGTTTCGGTACTCATTCCAGTAATTACTGATCGTTGGGTAAGTAAAGATACCCGCACCGACGAGAAAAAGTAATATGATAAATATATTAATAACTATAGAACCTTTTTTCTTCTTTTCTTTTGCCATAATCTATTTTTTACCGCCTTTGTTAACTCGCCTCTTCAGCTTTGTTTCCTTTAAGTATAACACAAAAATAAAGAGTGCGGTAACGGATAGACCAACAAATACCCAAAGAAGATAATTTGTGTGAAGACTGCTTCCACTGAGTACTGTCTTCTCTTCTTTGACTTCCTCTTCTACATAAGGTACTCTGTGACCACGGACCAGAAGTCGTTCTGTATTTACTCCATAAGGAGTACAGGTTAAAAGCGTTACTAAATCCTGCCCATCTTCTACTGCAAGAGCAGTCGTATCTTCCGGCTTTACAACCGAAATCTTGTCTACTTCATAACATAAGGTTTCATCTAATACATGGATCAGAAAATGATCTCCTACTTTCATCTGATCCAGATCTGTAAAAAGTGATGCACTCGGAAGTCCACGGTGTGCAGAAATAACAGCATGTGTGTTTGCTCCACCAACCGGAAGAGAACTTCCTTCCAGATGACCTGCACCCTTATTCAAAACCTCTTCTTCCGTTGTGTGGTAGATTGGGATTTTGATATTGATCTTAGGAATCTCTACACTTCCCATCATCTCATCGCCAGCGATGTTCAGCGTATTCATATAGACCGGATCTACTCCACTTGACTCTGCAAGTGCAAAAGAGTCAGGAAGAACACATGGAAGTAAGGCTTCGTTATAGTCTTCTGCTTTCTTACGCTCTGCATCATAGTCAATTCCTTCTGCTGCTTCCTTATCAGAAACGACCTGTTCATAATTACTGATCAACTGTTTCTGTCTGTAGTTATTCCATTGATTGGCTACAAAGGGATACAGCAGCAAGGACAAACCAGCTAAAAATATGATGCAAATTACTAAATTGCCTGCTTTTTTTTTCATCCGAGCTCTCCTTGCTGTTGTATTATTTTTTTATGAATCCGGGGCAGATGCCCCGGATTCGATATTTGGTTATAAACAATCACGAATGATTATTTGTTTGTTCTTTTGCGGCTTGCAAAGAATAAGCCAGCTGCTGTAACCATGATCAGGCATCCAGCGATTGTGAAGATTGTAGTACCGATACCACCTGTGGATGGAAGAGCGGAGAGTTTGGTATCTTTCAATGAAGTTGGTACAGTTACATTTTTATCTTTGCTTTCTTTAATAGTTGCACTAGCACCATCTACATTGATAGAATATCCTTCTGGTGCTTTTGTTTCTTCAAACCAATATGTACCTTCATCAAGACCTTTTACAGTCAATGTTCCGTTTACTGCAACTAAGGTATCTGTTGAAGTAGCTTCGTTATCTGCTAATGCTAATTTGTAAATGCCATCTCCTAACTTGATAAAGCGTAATGCTGAAACTCCAGAATTTTCTTCCTTTACTTTATCTTTTGTAGCTTTGTATAACTTGAATTCTGCACCTTTAAGAATCGTTTTTCCGTCTTCTGCGTATTTAGTAAGTGTAATTGTTCCAGTATAACCTTTAACTTCAGTCTTACCCATCTCAGTTTCATTTCTGGATGTATTAGCTGTATTAGTATATCCTTCTTCAGATGTTACAATTGCCTTATACTGTACTTCAACTTTTTTACCTGCATTTGTATTGCTTGTTCCAATAGTATTTTTGGTAAATTCAATTGTATACTTACCATCATCTGCTTTATTAGTAGTATAATCTTCATTAGCTTTTAATGAAGTATCACCAATCTTAACGGATGTAATCTCTTGAATATCCAGACCAGTTGGTGTATCAATGATTTTAAAAGTGTTATCTTCAGAATCAGCAACAGTAAAACTTGGAAATGTAGTTGTAATTGTAAATGTTACTTCTTCTCCACGTTTTACAAAACCATCTGCTGCTTCTTTTTTCACATCATAACCTGAGGATTTAGCTACAAGTGTCACATTTTTTGCCTGCATATAAGTTGCAACATCGTTGTATGTTTCTGCAACCATAGGAGAATATGTGATTTTATTACCACTTGCTGTAACAACATAAGCACCTACAGGAACTTCTGAAAACTCTACTTGTGTTTCACCTACAACATGTTTCTGCTGAAATGGTGCTATAGTTTCAGGTACTGCTTTTGCTAACCCTTCAGCATTTGTGATTTCATATTTTTTTCCATCAGTACTTAATCCAATATAATCTTTAGCCCAGTCAGCTACAATCCATTCGTTCTTATCAACATTTAATGTAATTGCTGCATATAAGTTAACTGTTTCTTCTTCCTGTGAAGATAAACCTGTTACTGTAATTTTACTAGAATAAGAAGTAACTGGTTCTGTAACTTCTGCTGCAAATGTTGGAATACTCATTGCGAGTACCATGGCCAGTGTTAATAACACTGCAAAGATTTTTCTCATCTTCTTCATAATCTTGTCTCCTTTTCATTATCGGGCTTTGCCCATTTTTTTTATTGTTCCCTTATGCGGGATAATTACGTTTTTTTGTGGCAAGGAGCCACTGAAAAAATCAATCGTTACAATTATTTTCCCAGCACCTCCCTGCATTTGTTTTTATATAAGATCCATGCGGCTGTAGACATAAGTACCATACCGCCGATCATATACCAGTAAATTCCGTTGCCACCGGTTGATGGGAGGGTGTAGACTTTCTGGTTGGTAAGTGTAATTACCACACCTGTTGCTGCACTAGCCTTGATCTCAGCACCATCCAATGATTTCAAAAGACCTTTTTCAAATACTACCGTCCAACCACTGTCATTTTTCATATAACCAGCTGGAGCTTTGGTCTCATAAATTTTAAATGTTCCATCGAGTGTGTTCAGATTTACATTTTCTCCATTCACAGTTTTAGGATCCCATGTAATTGCTCCACGCTTAACAGATCTTCCAGTTGCATAGACTGTATTGTCCTTCTTCAATTCAAATTCAGCACCGGAAAGACCAACATTATCATCAGCACTCGTTTTCACAGCTGACCATTTTAAGGTATTGGTGATTGTAAATGTATCACCAGCATTAGTAACAACACTTACATAATTATTTTGGTTACTACAATCAGTTTCTGTAACTCTGTATTCATACCCGGTTGGAAGATTCTCAATTACACGTGTCCATTCAGCATCACCAGTGGTATTTTCAGTGATATTATATGTGCCAAAGTCGTTCCAAGTGTGGCCACCATCTTTGCTACCTTCCAGTTTGAACTCTACATAATCCTCAGAGTGGTCTATATTATCAGGCCATATTTTTTGAACAGTTATGTTTTTAGAATCTAGTTTATTACGGAATATTACTTGTGTTGCATAATCGTCACGAGTAATTTCTTTGCCGGTATTTGTGTAATTCTTTATAGCATCTTCCGTTACCTGCTCGCCTGCTATTGCATTTTTCTTTAAAACAGTTGCAGATGTTTCCCAATTCTGGTTTGCGTTTAATGTGAAATGCATATCATCTACTGTTACGTTTAAAGCACCAGGTCTAAGTTCAGCTACATTGTTATTATCATCCCACTCTTTTCTGATATTGAGCTGTTCTGTTTGAAGTACATTTGCAATGTAATAGTTTTCATCTGCACATTTCTCATCATAAGTATTGGTGATTATTACATTAGTAGCATCAGGATCGGTTGTGAAATCATACACGATGTTGCTCTGATATCCTGCCGGAATATTCTTTTCAACGACACCGTATACATATTGTTTTATACTTGTTGTATCTGAACTTTCGGTTACAAGATTTGTCCATTCGCATGACCAGTTATTAGATTCAGTTAAATCAGCTGTATAAAGTTCCTTTGCCTCACCTATAATACCTTGTGAATCTACTTCACTCTGCATAAGAGCAACAGTAACAGTTTCTTTTGGACCATCATTCTTCCAAATCTTTTTTACTTTTACTTTATTCGTTGTTACCTTGCTGTAGTTATTAGTAACAACCGCTTCTGTAGAAGACGGATAGGAATAGGAAGCAGTGTAGTCTGCAACAGGTTTTTTTTCTGTAACGTTTTCAATAGTTTTAGTGACTGGAACATTTTCCGTTGCAGTCCAGCCATTTGTTTTATTCAAAGTTACAGTTCCAGATGTACCATCTGAATAATTTACCTTCAAATCGATAGAATCCACATTAGGATTAACACCAGAAGGCTGCTTCCAAATTTTTGTATAAGTAAGAGTATGCTGTAATACTTGTACAACTGGTTTCTGATAATTTACAGTTTTTGGAGATTCATCAGTACCATTAACTTTGTAAGCCAATGTTGCTGTATCGTTTGAGAAGAATCCCTTTTTTCTAGCACTGGTAGATCCCGTTCCATCATCACCTGTATGTGGATAACCTGTAGATGAAAATTCCGTGTTCGCTTTTTCCGTAGGTTTTACATGGAAGCTTACTGTATAAGTTGCACCTTTTACCAACGGAGCGTTAAATTTAACTTTAACAGTCTTGCCAGTAGTGGTAACAGTATAATCACCACTAGAACTTAAAAGAGTTTCGTTTCCATTTGCATCAACCATTTTTACAGTTATTTCAGGATTAGGACCTGTAAACTCTACATAATCACTTAATGTATCAGTAATTTCTACATCTTTATAAGTCGGAATCACTTGATTAATAATACCGGATAATGCGCTACCAAGTTTATCACCACTACCATCTACAATTGCAGCACCTTTCACTGTATTATTGATGCCATTATTGAATGTTTCCATACCTGATTGTGTACCTTCTGTCAAATATACAGAATAAAACTGATTAACATTCTTTAATTTTGATGAGTTTTTAACTGCGTCGATAGCTTCCGTATAATAAGCTTCATCTGTGGCATTACCATGACCATATTCGTCTCCCCATGAGTTAATTGAATAAGTAGGCCTACCATCTGAAAGGAAGATGACAACTTTTTTATTATTATTAGTTCGCTTCCTTAATACAGAATCAGCTTTCTGCATTGCATAGGTCCAGTTTGTACCGCCTTCTGCTTTTAAGTTATTAACTTTGTTTTTAAAAGTTGTACTGTTTTTTGCTGTATACCAATCCGTTGTTTTTGTTTCGTCAACTCCTGCAAAAGATACATATGCAACTGCGTTTTTGGCATTGGCATTCAATATCTGATCAACAATTCCAGTTGTACCATTTGTACCATTCAATAAGTTTTTCACTGTAGGAAGTAAATTGGTATAAGTGCTGCCTTTTCCTTTACCCATACTTCCAGATGTGTCAATTACAAATAATACGTCAACACCATCTGCAGTACCTTCTGCTCCGGTTACATCCAAATTCAAAGTGTAGTCATTTGTATTTTTATTGTATGTAATATACTTCCGGTGAGCTGGTTCGCCAAGTTTGCTTGTTGTATTGGTAGAATCAGAAACAACTGTTGTTTCATCATCACTAAACATGTTTACAGCTCTTGCTTTAACTTTTGATAAGACACCTTGTTCAGAACTTGATTCAGCAACGTTTGTAGAAGTTGTTGTAATCGCATTAGCATTCCATGTTTTCCATGCCCATGCGTAGTCACTACCGTCTCCGGAAACAGCTTCTCCATTAGAAGGTGATGTATATACATACTCACTGTCAACATTTCCTTCTACTACCGTATAATCAATTTTCACTTTTAAGCCAGTGTCTAAATCTATAACCTTATATACCGGAACTTCCCAAGTACATTTCCATTTATTATCATCCGTCTTGTTAGCATCCGTCAAGGTTTGATCTAAAGTATCTAATCCCAAATCTTGAGCTGTAAGATCTTTTGTGACATATTGACCGTTTTCCTCTACGTCATATGTTGCTTTCAAGGTTACAGTTAAACTAGCCGGTCTGGTATTCCAAGTATTATTATTGTCATCCCAAACTTTAGTGAAGTTTACTTTTTTCTTGTTTGCTGCCTCATATGCATTTGTGAATGAAACGGTAGCAATCGTTTTACCTGTTAATGTAAAGCTGGTTGTATTTTGTGTTGTTTGTTCAGCTGCATCACCAACTTTGGTTTTTGTCTCTGTTGTTGTTTTGAGCTGATAACCAGCTAAATCTGCACCTTTCTCTGTAAGAGTTACGTTATAAGTTGTTCTGTATGCTATTTTTTTGTTGGCCAAAGTATATTTCAAATTTCCATTTGGCTGCGAAGTCATGTTACTTCCGGAAATCTCAAGAGGCGCATTTTCAGCTAACCCAAATAAGTTTCTTACAGTAGTATCATCAACCGCATTACCATTTACATCTGTCACAGAAATTTCAAATTTCAGGCTATTTTTTATGTTGTTAATCTGTGTGCTAGATAATCCAGAGAAGTTTTTGTTAATTTCTATAGAATATTCATCATCTGCTACTGGTGGTAATTCCTGAGAGAAACCTACATTATCAAGGAAGTTACCTTCTGTAAGACTACCTGCTGCTGTTGTACCTGCCATAAAGAAAAATCTTGTCAGACTCGATGTTGGAATATAACCATTAGCTGCAAAGATGGGATGCCAGTTTTGATTACTACTTGTAATTCGTATTATTTTAATTCCATTCTGATTATAAACTACTTCATTTTCTTCCGTAGTTGCAGTTTTAGAGTATGTAACCCCTAAGTTACTTAAATAATTTTTCAAATTAGTTTGAGTGGTCAAATTATTCTCTATTGCTGTTTTAGTTGGCATCATTACCAAGAACATCGTATCATACTGTTTTACGTTTGCGTTTGGATAATATGTATCATCTTCCCATGGCCAGTAAGCTTTTTTTAACACGTATGGGGAATCACCATGTTTTCCTCTTGCACGATGTGAAAGCCAATAGTTTAATGCTGTTCCGTCTTTTGTAAGAACATCCTGATATAATGCTCCTGATGCTTCGCAGTTTAATTCAGCAAACTGGTTACGTTCATATGCTGCATTTGCCCAATCATGACCGTCATCATAACTTCCGTTAGTCGGAGTATATGATGAACTATCAGAGAAATTATTAAAAAGCTTGCCGGACACTTTATTCCAAGCATATGAGCTACTATCATTACTCATACCTTTTCTAACAATTTCTATATCGTGATTTTTCTTATCGTCGATTCCAGTTCCAGTTGTTTGCCATACACCATTTTCTTCTTTATAATACTCATTAGAATATTGATTACTATAGCTAGTTGCCGTAGGGGTTTCAAATCCACCATTTTGTAACTCTCTGAAGTAAGTTACTTGAATTGGCTTCGAAGTTATTTTTTCCCCGTTCGTAAGTTCAACTTCTACATAATACCATTGGCGTGCACCAGTTGCTTCTCCGTTATCATACGCTGGAAATAATTGTTTTTGATCCTGAGAAATATTTGTTTTGATTTCAGAACCGGTATTGTAATTAATAGGATCAACTTTTGTGTATTCACCTGTTTTTTTTGAGTTTCGATACCAAGTATAGGATTTTACAGAGTCAGAAGTACAGGTAGCTTCTAATGCACCACTATTTACAATATTATTTGTAATTGTTACTGTTGTACTAAGGTTCTCAGCTGAATCCAAACTGTCCTGCCAAGCTAGTGCAAACACAGAAAATTTATCAGTAACAAATTCTGCTTTCTGAACACTTCCAACTTCATCTGTTTCTACATTTGCATTTCCTTCCTGGGTCATGTCCACTACATTAACATTGCCATCTTCGTCTTCAACCAGATGCATCATTGTAACTGCCATCTGATTTACTGGTTCTACAGCAGGTTCTTCCTGACTAAGTTCATCTTCCTCAGTTAAAACTACTGTTTCGTTTTCAGTTTCTGATGCCTGAGCAACTTCTTCAGGCACGGATGGTTCTGTGTAGTGCATGGAAACATTTACGGAACCATCAACTGGTTCTATCTTATTTCCATCATTGTCCTGGAAGAAAATATCATATGCAAGGAAACCTGCGATTTCGTATCCATCTTCCTCAGCTTTTTCGTTAAGCTTATTTTCTGTTTCTGCGTACTTGTCAGGGTCTGTTTCCTGTACGATAGGAGTTACAACAAACTCTGCATTATCTGGAAGAACGTCTTTTGCAGCTGTTGCAGTTACAACCACATTGTCGATTGTCTTATAGTAAGTTACTTCGTCTTCGACCTGAACTTCTGCTTCTTCATTTGCATCTTCGTTTTCTGTACCCTGCTCTTCAGTCTCAACAACTTCCGCCATATCGCTTCTTACATAAGCTTCTGCTTCTTCGTAGGAAACTTTGTACCAGGTGAATTCGTCTTCACCGGTTACTGTTTCGAGAAGTGGAAGCTGTGTGTCTGTAGCTACTGTTGCGATCACTTCGGCTTCTGTGGAAGGAGCTACGCGAAGGTTAACTTCGTCTGCGGTGATGCGGATCATTTTGATCTGTTCCTGATCTGGTGTTTCTTCCGGATTCTGTTCTTCCTCAGAGTTTTCTATATTATTCTCTGTGTTGGTTTCTTCTCCGTTCTCTTCGGTATTTTCGGTGTTGGTGTCTGCATTAACTTCTTCGTTATTTACTTCACCGTTTTCTTCTTTATTCTCAGTGTTTTCATTATCATCTGCTGCCGGTGTACTGCTCCATACAAATGTATATGCTGCGGTAGCTGCTGACTGGAAAGCTGCTTTGGTGAGCTGTCTGCTTTCGTTTGTTTCAACTGTAAGCTGGTCTTCTTCGGCTTTGAGCTCTGTCAGTTCCAGTTCGGAAGTTTCTTTGTTGGTTCTGATCATGGCTGCTGTCACTGTAGATGCTGCCGGGTCTGTCAGTTCCGGTGAAGAAGCTTCTTTATAAGTAAAGCTGTAAGTAACTTTGCCTGCCGGTTCAACCGGGTTGCCATCTGCATCTGTAAAAGATACGTTGTAAGCAAGGAAGCCGTCGAGGTTTTTGCCCTGGCTCTGAAGCTGCTCTGTGATCTTGGCTGCCAGTTTGTTGTACTGGTCTGTCAGCTCAGCATCTTCGGTGTTGTTCTCGACAGCCTTGACGATCATCTGTGTTCCGTTTGGAAGGACACCTGCCGGAGCTTCGGCCTTGACCTCGATTGTTTCGTTTTTAAGATTTACGATACAGCTTACAGGCTGTGCTGCTTCTTCGGCTGGAGCGCTGCTCTCGGATGTTCCATCTGTGAACATGTTCTCGCCTGATGAGAAGTCAACATCGCTGGAACCGAAATCATCGGATTCGCTGTATGTTTCGTCCGTACCCTCTTCCGATTCAAAATTCACATCTGTGTCGAGATCGTCTCCTGTATCTTCGGATGTATCGACTGCTGCGGAATCCTCCTCAACTTCGACCATGTCTACCATGTCATCGAAGGAGCTTGCCTGAGATACATAGTCTGTATTTATTAATACAGTCGAGCAGAACAGCACGATTGCAAACATCATACTGAGCACCCGACATGTCAGGCTTCTTTTCTGATTCCGTTTCCTTTTTTTGAATTTTTTATTATTTTCTCTTTTCATATTAACATCCCCTATTATATGCATGATGATAATAAAAAAATTATCGTTAACTGCTTCACGTACAACTTATTTAAGATTTAACGACATTATAACAGGTGAACTGTTTCGTCACCTATTTCGTCAGCCGCTTTCAGCAACATTTTTAGTACTATTTTGACAATTTTCGATTATTTTGAGTAAATCGAGCTCGCTGTTGAAATCTTCCCGCTCGTTGTTTTTCATATGATAGACACTTCCCTGCCATGTAGCGCTCTGACGGTATCTGACATATACAGCCAAGGTGTCTATGCTTCCTCTCTGTTCAAGGATCTGTTCACGGTTGCTGACCTCTGTAAAAGAGATTCTTTTTTCATTTGCTGGTTTCTGCTGTTTGTCTTCGTATGTCCGCAGCTCTGTTGATGACTGAGGAAAGTTCAGCTCGTTCATGAATCGCTCCATATAGCGGAAGAGTTCATGAATACTTCGGAAGAATATAGGATCTTTACTGTAATAACAGTAAAATCTTCCGGACCTTTCTACTCCGTCTATGTTGTCTATGCAGACATTTACGATATTGGAAGCAGAAATGTTGAGCTTTTCTTTCATCATTCATCCACCTCCAGTGCTCCATCAATCAATCTGATCAGTTCAAGTGCACTCCTGAAACTTTTCTTTTTATTGGCTTCCGCCCAGGTCACTTCGCCCTGCCATGTGGCATTATCACAGTGACTCACATGTATTACAAATGTCCCTGTATGTTTTTTTTTGCCTTTTTCCATCTGCTTTGTATCCTCCGTCAAGATCCGATCACGGTATTTTTGTTTTTAACCACACGATAACACGCACTTATTTCAGAGTATTTTTATTATAGCATCGGGGTTATTTCTTCAACTATTTCGTGATTCTGCTTTTTTAACATTTTTTCATATTTTTTCGACAATGTTTCTGATAATTTGCCGGGGATCGACGGGGGTGTATTGGAACATTGCGGAGTAATTTCCTATTAAAAAAAGATTCTGTCACATTTCTGTAACAGAATCATTTTTATCTGCTTTTATACAAAAGCAGCGTCTTATTTAACTTTTACTGCTCTTACCTTACTCCATTTGGAATAATAATTCTTCTTTCCAACCTTTTTGACCGTGCGGATTCTCACATAACAGTACTTCTTACGCTTCAGCTTTTTGAGAGTCGTTGATTTTGAACGGCTCTTTAGCGTTACTGTTTTTGCCTTTTTCATGTTCTTGTAGTTACTGTACTGCACCTGGTATGAAGTGATTCCTTTTACAGCTTTCCAGGAAACGGTTGCTTTTCCTTTGGCCTTTGATCTTACCGAAAGCCTTGATGTATTTGCCGGTGCTTTCACTGCTTTTGCCTTTGACTTTGGTTTTGGAGTTGGTTTTGCTGTTGGTTTTGGCGTTACCTTCGTTGTAGATGAAGGTTTTGCAGTCGGCTTTGTCACAGTTCCCGGAGATGGTTTTGGCGTATTAATAGCCGGTTCAGATGGTTTTCCTTCTATTATAAAGGTTCTGTAAAGCGTTCCTGTATAATTTCCGATACCGGTAACCGTTACAGTTGCCGTTCCTGGCTGGACATTGTTGCTGTAAGAAAGTGTATAGTCTTTTCCTTCCTTCAGTGACATTCCTTGGTAACTCATAACCATTCCAGGCTTTTTCTCTTTGCCGTCATACTGATATTTGTCAGCAGCAAGCGCATCCGAAACCTGTGGATTCATAACATTTATAGGATTGATTACCATTTCTCCGGTCGTTGTTCCGGAATATTTTCCGATACCGGTAACCGTTACCTTAACGGTACCTGCATTAACCCTGTCTCCATCATAAGTAACCTGATAATCGGTGCCTTCTTCCATTTTGAACATGTCACTGTACATATATACATCGACGCTGTGTTCCGTTCCATCATAATTCGCATATCTATCCCCAAATGACACATACACTGCTGGTTCTTCCAGAATATCAACATAAATCTCGGAACTGCATTTTGCTTCCGGATTATATTTATCCTGTACTGTCAACGTTACTTTTCCTGATTTCAAAGCCTTGATATATGCCCATTCGGAACCGGAATATTCCACTTCCAGAACGTCTGGGTCTGAACTCGTGATCTGAAGATCAGAAATCTGCTTCAGAGAAGTATTCTTGAATTTATAATCCCACATTAACCGGTATTTATTTCCACTTTTCAGGAACATGCTGTCTCTCATATGAAAATAAGCTTTGTCCAGAAACAGAAATGTATAATTTACGGATGTCGGAACTGCCAGCTGCTCTGTATCTCCGCAGACACTGCATGTCTTGTCAACATGACCATCCGCTGCCATTGTTCCATATTTATAGCGATGACCATTCTGTATTCTTACCGCATGGTTAACAGACAGATCTGACAGACTGATATCATAAAATACTGTATTTTCATTTCTCCATCCATACCAGATCAGTTTACCGTCAGCAATCGTCGGTACACAGTCAGAAAGGTTTCCCGCCATCTTATGTGTGTTTCCTACCTGCTGCCCGCTTCCGTCCACAGCCGTGTAATATACGTATCCTCTGCTTGTCCACAGTAGCACAAAACTGTTGCTGCCTGTTTTTACCAGCTGAGGCGTTGCCGCACTGTCCTCGGTTCCTGCATAATCCGAGAAATAGCGTACTGTTGCAGTGCCACCATCTTTCGGTATAGAAGAAATAAAAACATTTCTTGCTGAACCCTCTCCATTCGTATCACTGTTTCCGGCTATCAGATAAGAAGAATCTGAGTATTCAAAGCCTCCCTGTGATACACCGGTGTAGTTTTCTCCGATCAGCCCCGGTATATCGAACATTGTGTATTCTGCACATTTATTACCATATGACGGAACAAATTCGCCTTTGCTGATATCTGTCGGATATTTTAATACTAGGAGTTTTCGAGGATACGCATCTCCATGATCACTTCCTACAAGTGTTCCATTATCCACCTGGATAAACTGATTGAAGGAATGGCTCACATATCCATACTTCGTGTTCATAACTCCTGTAAATGCATCTGTCAGTGACATATTCGATGTATCCACGGAAAATGTCACGTTTGCCTGATGTCCATCATACATCTGATGGCAGGTTCTCACAAAAATATAATTTCCGTATCTCGCCATTCTGGCAGAACCGGCACGAAACGGAAGTGTTGTATTTGCCCCGAAAAGGCTACAGGAGCCCTGCGCCTTCCAGTCCTTCGAATACTTTGTAAGCCGATAGACTTCTTTTTTCTTATCTCTTTCCTGGTTGTTTGCTCCGGTAAGGATGTAATAATTATTATCAGCCTCATAGAATGCTCCGAAAATCGGAAGGCTCAGCTGTAAAGTCATCGTCTTCTGCAGATTATACTGTTTGTCATAATATTCGATCAGAAGTGTCTGACTGTCAATTGCCCCGGCCTGTACACGCATCAGACCTCCATCCGGGCTTTGTGTCAGATATGAATTAACTGTCGATGACCACACAGAATAATTCTGTGACTCCAGATTCATTCCGGTATAAAAATTGCAGGATGTTTTTACCGAATCCGAAGCCGGAATATCTGCCTCCAGTAAAGTTCCGTAGCCAACTGCATCTGCTTCATTTTCCGTCAGTGCTCCGGCTTCATTCTGTACCTCTTCCTCTACTTCATCAAATTCCGTTTCCGAATCTCCATCAGAAAAAGCTTCCTCCTGGTCTTCCACAAACTCATCTGAATTTGCTTCCTCCTGATTCTCGGGTTCCTCTTCTTCCAATGTCACATCTGTGTCTGTCTCAGGATCTGCATTTGTCACGGGATTTC
Organism: Blautia sp. 210820-DFI.6.14; assembly: GCF_020558815.1. Classification (NCBI taxonomy): domain Bacteria; kingdom Bacillati; phylum Bacillota; class Clostridia; order Lachnospirales; family Lachnospiraceae; genus Blautia; species Blautia sp. 210820-DFI.6.14. Next base: position 47,597 of record NZ_JAJCKS010000015.1, on the reverse strand, counting down.
CATTTAGATTCCCATTTGTCGCGGGATTTTCATCTTCCTCAACAGAAAACTCTGCTTCTGATGTAGCCTCATCGGATGCCATATTCTGTGATTCCGCCTCTGCTGTTATCGTGTCTGAAGAAAAATCTTCTGCATAGACAGGTGAAGTTCCCAATACACATAACGACAACAGAATGGATAAAATCTGTGCATTTCTTCTTTTCATAGTTCTCTCCTTATGTATTCTCTCTGATGTGGTTCTATATTACTACAACATTCGACAAATGAACAGAGCTTTCACATAATCAGTTACCGGTGATTTTCTAGCAACTGTGAACAGCAATATTTTTATATTTCCTATATACTGGCGAAAAAAAGAGCTTTCTGATTTTCTCTCAGAAAACTCTTCGGATATTTAAGATTTTTTATGAAGTGCGGCGGTCATTGTTTGTCGTCTCTGTATCGCAGACCTCACCGAGTGAGGCAACGTAGTAGTCGATTGATACGTTCTTGCGGCGGGTGAGTCTTTTGTTGAATTCTATGTTGATTCGTTTTGATACGAGTGTGCAGTTTTCCTGGGTTATCCCTATCAGCATTACGAGATACTGCTGGATGTTGTATCGGGTGTAAAAATCGCCTTTACGGACTGCTTTCTGAATGGACTCGCGGAGAAGTTCTGAATAGTATTTCTGATTTTCGTCATCTGTCTCGATATTTATAAAGTCCAGGGTGCAGAGCATCAGGAATACGGACATGCCGGTTCGTTCCATCATACGGCCGAACACGTGGTAAACGTCCACGAAGCTTGGATAGGTGCAGTAGTAAGCGCCTTCGATGGATTCTTTTTCGCGGAGGCGGTACTTGATGTCTTCGATCGCGCCTGCTGCCTGAGAGGTTCGCTCTCCCATAAGTTTGAATCGCTCGAGCATTCCGGCAGATGGTGACAGGCCGAGTTCGTCGAACATCAGCTTGGTTGTTCTTTTGTAGACATCGAGGCCGTCTTTGTAGCGGGACATTCCGATGAGGCTGTCGATTTCCCATATCTGCCAGTCGTAGAATGGATAGATTTTGGCTGCGCTGTGTGCAACACGGTAGAGTTCTTCGAATTTTTCTTCGGTTTTCAGGTAGTGGCACAGTTCTTCGACACAGTCGAAATACATATCTCGACATGCGATGTTTTCGACTGCCGCCCAGTCCTCGTCCATCATATCCGGGAGGAATTCTCCGGTATAGAGTTTCCATGCTTTGGTGTAGATTTCCATTTTGGTCTTTTGGGATTTTTCGTGACGTGCTGATTCGATCGTCTGCTTGAAGTCGCATACGTCTACTGAAGTTTCGATATCCGGGTCCCAGGTACACATTCCACCATTTATATTGATGTAACTGCTTCCCGGAAGCCCCGCTGCGGTGAGCTGCTTTCGGAGCCTGAATATTGTGTTGTTGAGGCTGCCGTTTTTATTTTCGACATCGCTTCGGCCATACAGGGCATCGATGAGTGCTGCTTTGGAGATTCCTCCATCCTGTGTATGTAGAAGTAATAATTGAAACAGCTGTGTGGTCTTTGATACATTGTTACGGTCCAGGACCAGTTCTTTTCCTTTATATTCCAGTGTAAATCCACCTAACATTCGAACTTTCAGTATATTTTTCATACTTTTCTCCTTCAACAGATATCGTGTTCTGTTTCTTGTCTTTTCATTTTGATTAGACTTATCCTTATTTAGCATATCACTCAATATATTAAAGTTCTACCACCAAAATACACAAAAAAAGACTGTTATTATTATTCAATCCGCTAATAACAACAGTCTTTTAAGCTCTATCTAGCAGATAATTCCTTTGCTATCTCATCTATTTTTTCCTGAGTATAACCGGTATACTCTTTTATCTTGTCCATAGTTTCATGATTCATAAGCATTTTCTCAATCAACTCTCTTCGTCCAAATTCAATTCCCTCCTGTTTTGCTTCCTCCCGTAATTCATCAATTGCAAGACACATACTTGTTTCCTCCTTTTCTTCATTGAATTTCAGTTTTGAGTTAGTAAGTGTATTCAGCATGACTACCGTTTCTGTCTTCATGTTCTGAAATCCGTCATCGGTTTGGATCAGGTCAACCAGTTTTTCTTTTTCCTTCGAATATTTGATATACAACAGTACTTCCCGCAGATCTGTGTGAAAACGGTTGATTTCTCTGTTACGACCGAACGGCCGAAGATAATAAGATACAGTTTCCTGTAAAGAACCAAAAGAAATGTGATGCTTTGTTATATTTTAGCACAATATGCTCCGCAAGTCCACGAGAACATTTTGCTCTTTTTTCGACATAAAAAACAATCCCACCGCAATTGTTGTAGGATTCTTAATATCAACTTGGTGATAGGCATCTGCAAATTCATATCCAGCAAGTTGTGGATGCTTCCAACCCCGACCAGGCATCTGCAGCTCCAATACTAGCAAATTGCAGATGCTTCCGATCCTGACCAGGCATCTGCAAATCCAATTCCAGCAAGTTGCAGATGCTTCCAACCCCGACCAGGCATCTGCAAATCCAATTCCAGCAAGTTGCAGATGCTTCCGACCCCGACCAGGCATCTGCACATCCAATTCCAACAAGTTGTGGATGCTTCCGACCCCGACCAGGCATCTACAAATCCAATTCCAGCAAGTTGCAGATGCTTCCGCCCCCAGGATATGCATCTGCAAATCCAATTCCAGCAAATTGCAGATGCTTCCGCCCCCGACCAGGCATCTACAAATCCAATTCCAGCAAATTGCAGATGCTTCCGACCCCGACCAGGCATCTGCAAATCCAATTCCAGCAAATTGCAGATGCTTCCAACCCCGGCCAGGCATCTGCAGCTCCAATTTCCGCAAATTGCAGATGCTTCCAACCCCGGCCAGGCATCTGCAAATCCAATTCCAGCAAATTGTGGATGCTTCCGAACCCGACCAGGCATCTGCAAATCCAATTCCAGCAAATTGCAGATGCTTCCGACCCCGACCAGGCATCTACAAATCCAATTCCAGCAAATTGCAGATGCTTCCAACCCCGGCCAGGCATCTGTAGCTCCCAAAACAACAAATCAAAGATGCCCACCGGTGAATTTTCTTCTCAAATTCGCTGGTGGGCATCTTTATTGCATCTCTATTTCATCAAATAGCTATATATGTCTCTTTTTGATACACCGCGGTCTTTCGCGACCTGTTTCATGGCATCTTTTCTGGACATTCCCTGTTTTTCATAGATTTCCATATGCTCTTCTATGGAAATCTCTTCCCACGAGGCCACTGCTTCTTCTTTCAGTTCCTGACGGCTTTTGCCCTCGATGACCAGCACACATTCTCCGAGCGGTTTTTCTTTCTCATAATGTGTGATCAGGTCATCAATCGTTGAATGAAAGGCTGTCTCATGTTTCTTTGTCAGTTCTCTGCAAAGTGTCATTCTGCGGTTTCCAAGTGTTTCCCTCAGATCACGCAGTGTCCTGACCAGTTTATGCGGAGCCTCATACAAAATGATCGTCCGGGTCTCATTGACCAGCTCTTCCAGAACTTCTTTGCGCTCTTTTTTGTCCATCGGAAGAAATGCTTCAAAAGCAAACCGTCTGGTAGGAAGTCCCGATAATGTAAGCGCGGTAATGCATGCTGCCGGCCCCGGAAGGGATGTTACTTCGATTCCAGCCTCATAACACATAGCAGCCAGTTCTTCACCCGGATCCGAAATTCCCGGTGTCCCGGCATCTGTGATCAGTGCAATGTTCATACCGTTCTGCATCTTCTCAATCAGCGTATATGCTTTTTCAATCTTGTTATATTCATGATAACTGGTCATCGGTGTTTTGATTTCAAAATGATTCAGCAGTTTAATACTGTTTCGGGTATCTTCTGCCGCGATCAGATCCACTTCCTTCAATGTGCGGAGTACTCGAAGTGTAATATCTTCCAGATTTCCGATTGGGGTTGCACAAAGATATAATTTTCCACTCATCCGGGAATCCCCTTTCTCTCAGATTATTTGATTCTTTTATACTCTTCCGTATATTTCAAGAATATCACTGGTATAAACACCTGGTTTCTCATAGACGATCAATGGTCGCTCCACCGTTATTCTGGAATTTCCACCTTTTCGTGCTTCGATCAGAACCATATTAGGTTCACGATCTATGTACGGGTACACCAGCTGCATTCTCTTGGGTTCCAGTTTATATTTCATGAGAACCTGAAAGATTTCTGCCAGACGGAAAGGTCTGTGGACCATATAAAAACGACCTCTGTCTTTCAGCACTGCTGCTGCCTGGCTCACTACATCTTCCAGTGTACAGAGAATCTCATGTCTTGCAATTGCTTTTGCCATGTATGGGTTCTGCAGGCCATGCTGTCCGATCATATAGGGCGGATTGCTTGTCACTGCATGAAAAGAAGCTGCTCCAAAAATTTCAGCAGCTTCCTTTATGTCTCCGCATACAATATCAATATCAGCTTCCAGATGATTGTACGATACGCTTCGTCTCGCCATATCTGCACATTCTTCCTGGATCTCAAGTCCTGTCAGATGTGAACCCTTGTCTTTGGCTTTCAGCAGAAAAGGAATGATTCCCGTTCCGGTTCCCATATCCAGAACCTTTTCATTCTGTCGGATATCTGCAAATCCAGATAACAGAACTGCGTCCATTCCGAAGCAGAACTTTTCCGGATTCTGTATCACATACAGACCATTCTGAAGATCATCAACCCGTTCTCCCGGATATACCAGATCATTCTGCGGATTTTTTTCCATGGGATTTAGAATCTCCTTCTTTTTACTCAATGTCCCTTGTTTCTTTGTCAGTGTTCTTTGCTTTTTTCTTGCGTGACCGGAATTTCAGTTCTCCTACCGGATATTCCTGAATCTCCTTTTCATCATTGACTTCCACGATTACTTTGACTCTCTGTCTGAGAACATTTACACTGTGTACAATTCCCTGTAATCCATCCGGAAGAGTAACCGTATCTCCGGTTCCTGGAAGGCTCTTGTTCAGTGCTTCGTAGGTTTCCTGCTCATTCTTGAGACAACACATCAATCTGCCGCAGACACCGGAAATCTTGGTCTGGTTCAGTGACAGATTCTGCTCTTTTGCCATCTTGATAGACACAGGTGCAAACTCGGAAAGATAGGTGTGACAGCAAAGCTGTCTGCCGCAGATGCCGATTCCCCCAAGAATCTTAGTCTCATCTCTTACTCCGATCTGGCGAAGTTCGATTCTTGTCTTAAAGATAGCTGCCAGGTCCTTGACCAGCTGACGGAAATCAATTCTTCCATCTGCTGTAAAATAGAACAACACTTTGTTATTGTCAAATGTATACTCCGCATCGATCAGTTTCATTTCCAGACCATGTTCGCGGATTTTTTTCTGGCAGATTTTAAATGCATCTTTTTCTTTCAGGCGGTTCTGTTTCTCCCTGTCCTCATCTGCCTGTGTGGCAACGCGAAGGACTTCTTTCAGCGGATGGACCACCTCATCCTCACCCACTTCTTTCGGTCCGAGTACAACTCGTCCGAACTCCACACCGCGGGCAGTCTCTACGATCACATGATCACCGATCTTCATTTTATAGTTTTTCGGATCAAAATAATAAATCTTTCCGACATTTCTGAATCTTATACCAACAATTTTTGTCATTCTATCTCTCCCTGATCGTCAGGAACAGAAGTTCAAGTGCAAGTTCAAAATTAACGTTTGCACGAAGCCTTACTTTTGTTTTTTCCAGTGCTTCCAGAATCTTTTCCAGGTTCTCATAGGAACGCTGGCTCGCCTGTTCCTTTATATAATTGATTTCTTGTTTAAATACCAGGTTGTCAACCTCCTGAGTTGCCTTAAACATAAGAACATCCCTGAACCAGAACTGGAAAATATCCAGATAATCACTGATATTCTGCTTTTCATCAGAAAGTGCCTTGATCTCATCGGACAATTCATATACTTCCATCGTATTTACATACTTGAGAATCTTCAGGGCTTTCTCCGTCATTCTGGAAAACTCTTCTGATGTAGCAGCTTCTTTGGCTCTGCCAATACTTCCCTGTGCAAAGGAAGCATCTATCTCTGCCTGATAATCCGGCACATGAAGCCGTTCCATCAGGTATTTCTTAACAAGGCTGTCATCAACCACCTTCAGATCCAGACGCACACATCTGGACTGGATTGTCGGCAGAAGTGCATCCACATTGCTGGTCAGCAGCATGATCACTGCATATTCCGGTGGTTCTTCTATTGTTTTGAGAAGGGCATTCTGTGCCTGTACCGTCATCATCTCCGCATCAGGAATAATGTAAACCTTGTGCGGACTGCTGTATGGCTTAATCGCAACATCGTGAATCACCTGTTCCCGGATCTCATCAATAGAGATCGTACCAGGTTTCTCATGATTGACCATAATGATGTCCGGATGATTCTTGCCCAGTGCCTTTTTACAGGAGTCACATTTCTGACATGGCTCTGTTCCACCGGCTTCGCACTGCAGTGTCATCGCATATGTGGTTGCAAGAAGCTTCTTGCCGGATCCGGGTCTGCCTGTAAAAATATATGAATGGGAAACTTTTCCCGTCTTCATGGCATTTTGGAGATGCCGGATAATTTCCTCGTGTCCGATAATATTATTGAAACTGACCATTCAGAATCACCTCTCTTGTTTATAGTTTCATATACGAATCTTTGTTCGCTATAGTGTCATTATATCATACTTTATTAGCCATTCAAAACTATTTTTAACTATGACATGGAATTTACATAATTTATAATATTTTTGACACATAAATCCAAATCATCATTAACAAATCGCTTCTGTATTTCTGCTTCCTTTATTTTCTCTTCGGAAAAATCCTCCTCATCCGCAAGAAAACGTCTGCAAAGTTCTTTATACTTTGGTGTTTCCTGTTCCTGCTCTCTTCGGATTGCACGGATCAGACGTTCTCCGTTCTCTACTTCAATGTATATCGGAATAACTGAATCTTTTCCATAGTAATTCTTCATCTTCTGAAAAGACTCTAACGTACCGATTCCAAGATAATTTCCGTTCTTAAGGTCAATCTGTCCGTCATCTGCCGTAAAATACGTCCAGACACCATAAACAGTATTATAAGCACGGGATTCAATAACCTTTCCCGCCTCTTCAAACTCTTTTAATTTCTGATTGTCTGTAAAGTAATACTGTACACCATCTTTTTCTCCGTCACGTACCGGTCTTGTTGTATACAGGATCAGTTTTTTCAGATTCAGTTCTTTATTACCGGCCAGTCTGGAATAGATTTTATCTTTTCCAGAGGCACTTTTACCCATAATATAAAAAATCTTACCCATGAATTTCTTCGTCTTGCTCCTTTGTACTCTGGGGCTGTTGTTCTACCACAAGGATCGTCTTATTTGTATAGTCTTCCAGTCCCTGCAGATATAACCCCTTATCCATGTATATTCTCATATTACGGATAAATTGTCCAGTAATCTGTTCTCCCGGAGTGATCAGTGGAATTCCCGGTGGATACAGATAAGCAAATTCTGCTGAAATTCTGCCGATGCTTTCTTCCAGCGGACATTTTTCTGTCGGTGCTTCCATGGCATCTGCCATAGACATCATCTGCGTCAGCACAAAATGCATGGATCTGGTGTCCAGTTTTTTATTTTCTTCTGCCGGTATTCCTGCTTTTATCAGATCTGCCTGTTCCTGATCCAGTTCTTCGATTGCCTGACACAATCGCTCAAAACCTTCTTCACGGTCTCCTACTGCTGCAATAGCGAGCGCATAATTTTCGGACTCCATTTCCATCTGAATATGGTAGCGGTCAAGAAGGATATGATACAGGTCACTTCCTGACAGTAAAGAAGCTCTGGTAGAAAAGACCAGTTTGGAACGGTCATAATCGAAGACTCCATTCTTTCCTTTGACCGGATCTACCAGGCGGATATATTTGCACACGGAAAGTCTCTTTCTTGTCTGTTCCAGTATTCTGGTGAAATCACGGAACATCTGGTTTCCTTCTGCTGCCATCGTATCCATACAGGCATCGATACTTGCCATCAGAATATACGACGGGCTGCTGGTCTGATAGATTCCCATAAATCTGCGGAGCAGCCTGCTGTCAACGCGGTCGCTGCAGTTATGAAGTACGGCAGTCTGGGTCATAGCCGGCAGTGTCTTGTGAAAACTCTGGATCACGAGATCTGCTCCAAGTTCTGCTGCCGAAGTCGGAAAATAATTTGAAAAATGGAAATGTGCTCCATGTGCTTCATCTACGATCAGCGGCACTCCATATTTATGTGTGATCTCTGCAATCTCTTTTACATCTGAGACAACACCGTCATACGTAGGTGAAGTGATCAGTACCGCCTGTATCTCCGGATTCTCAGCCAGACATCTTTCCACTTTGTCCGGAAAAATTCCGCCGTTTATCCACCACTCACTGTCCATCTGTGGATAAATATAGGCAGGTTTCAAATTTCTCAGATAGATGGCATGATACACTGCTTTGTGACAGTTTCTTGCAACAAGGATCTGGCCATTCCTCGGAACCGCCGCTGAGATTGCCGCAAGAAGTGCTGCGGTACTTCCATTAACACTGTAAAAGCTCTCTCTGGTCCCATATAGTTTCGCCACATTCTGTTGTGCCTCCAGAAGAAGGTCTTCCGGATGATGGAGATTATCAAAGCCTTCTATCTCAGTGATATCTCTTTCAAGAGGGAACTCCCCTCTGACAGATGCGGGATTTCTTTTGTGCCCCGGCATGTGGAACGGATAGTAATCAGAGCGGCTGTATTCTTCTAATTTTCTGTATAATCTCTCCATTAAAGATTCTCCATGTCTGTTATACCTTGAAGCGATAACCTACTCCCCATATAGTCTCTATATACTGAGGCTTCGCTGTATTGAATTCGATTTTTTCACGGATCTTCTTGATATGAACCGTGACAGTTGCAATATCTCCTACAGACTCCATATCCCAGATCTGGCGGAACAGCTCTGCTTTTGTAAATACGCGGTTCGGGTTCTCTGCCAGAAAAGTAAGGAGATCAAATTCCTTGGTCGTAAATGTTTTTTCTTCTCCATTTACCCAGATACGTCTCGCTGTCTTGTCTATCTTGATGCCACGGATTTCAATAATATCATTCTTTACCACACTGGAACCTACCAGTCTGTTGTATCGCTCCATATGTGCTTTTACTCTGGCCACCAGTTCACTCGGACTGAATGGCTTGGTCATATAATCATCCGCGCCAAGACCGAGTCCACGGATCTTATCAATATCATCTTTCTTTGCAGATACCATAATGATCGGGATATTTTTCTCCTGACGTACCTGACGGCATATATCAAACCCATCTACTTCCGGAAGCATCAGATCCAGTATAATCAGATCATAATCTTCATTGAGTGCTTTTTCAAGGCCCACATCTCCTCTGTTTGCTATCTCTACTTCAAATCCGGAAAGTTCCAGATAATCCTTCTCCAGATCTGCAATTGCTTCTTCATCTTCGATGATCAGTATTTTACTCATTTCATAGGTACCTCCTGATATTTTCTCAAAACAAAGTACATGATCGTTCCGATTCCTTCCCGACTGGTTGCCCACACTTTGCCACCATGATCCTCCAGAATCTTACGAACGATAGAAAGACCGATTCCGCTTCCTCCCTTGGATGAATTACGTGAAACATCCGTCCTGTAGAAACGGTCAAAAATATACGGCAGATCTTTGGATGCAATTCCCTTGCCATTATCCTCAATCTCAACCTGTACGAAATCTCCGACATCTTTTACTCTGATCTGTATGATGCCCTTCATTCCATTCTGCTTATCCATATATTTAATGGCATTGCTGATGATATTATGAATCACTCTTCGTATCTGTTCGCCATCCGCAATTACAAGCACATCTTTATCTACATAATTTGCATAGCAGAGCTGGATACCTCTTGTTTCCAGCTCCAGTCCCACTTCTTCTGCGCAGTCAGAGAAATAATCTTCTACATTCAGCTTACTGAATGTATATGGGATACGGTTCGTATCAATTTTAGAATAGAACGTCAGCTCATTGATCAGATGATCCATCTCATTGGTCTTATTGTAAATCGTCCTGACATAGCGATCCATCTTCTCCGGTGTATCTGCCACACCATCCATGATTCCTTCTACATATCCCTTCACCGCTGTGATCGGAGTCTTGAGGTCATGGGAAATATTGCTGATCAATTCTTTATTTTCCTTATCCATGGCGATTTTTTCTTCTGCTGATTCTTTCAGTCTGCGGCGCATCTCTTCGAAATCCCGGCAAAGCTCCGAAAATTCATCTGTTCCCTCGACATCCAGAACAAAATCCAGATTTCCTTCCTTGATATTCTGCGTCGCCTTTCGCAGTTTGACCAGCGGTGCCGCCACACTTCTGTAGATCCACAACCCCACAGAAACGCCTGTGAATATAAGAATGATAAAAGCAGTAAAAAAAAGATCCTTCGTCATGATCTGGATTCTTGCCTGACTGCTTCCCGTATCGGAAATTGTAATATCATAGGATGTTTCCTGTGCAGATTCATTGTTGGCTGCATTCCTGTGCTGTGTCTCACTGATTCCAAACAGGGCAGCAGCAAATAAAAGAAGCGGTACCAATATTACCATCATGAATCCCACAATGATTCTGTTTTTCAGTTTCATGAAATTCCCTCGTTTCTGTAAAACTTATAATTGCTTCTTAAGCAAAAAATGAACGCACAATATCGAAGTTATTCTTCGCTATATATGCGTTCATTATATCATATCACTATATTCTTATCTCTAAATTTTCTATAAAATCCATGAAAAAACGGTAGTTTTGAAAACCGTTGTTTATTTTACAGATATTTCTTAAGATTTTCGACTTTGTCCAGTTTTTCCCATGGAAGATCTACATCTGTACGTCCGAAATGTCCGTAAGCAGCAGTCTGTTTGTAGATTGGTCTTCTCAGGTCAAGCATACGGATGATTCCTGCCGGACGAAGATCGAAGTTGTCACGAATGATCTCAACTAGTTTTGTATCGGAAAGTTTGCCTGTTCCGAATGTGTTCACATTGATGGAAGTAGGTTTTGCTACACCGATTGCATAAGAAAGCTGGATTTCACATTTGTCAGCCAGTCCTGCTGCAACAATATTCTTTGCAACATAACGTGCTGCATAAGCTGCGGAACGGTCAACTTTTGTGCAGTCTTTACCGGAGAAAGCACCGCCGCCGTGACGTCCTGCTCCACCGTAAGTATCAACGATGATCTTACGACCTGTAAGTCCACTGTCACCATGAGGTCCACCGATTACAAAACGTCCTGTAGGATTGATGAAATATTTTGTCTCGTCATCAACCATATCAGCAGGAATGATTTCATCGAACACATATTTTTTGATATCTTCATGAATCTGTTCCTGTGTAACTTCCGGATCATGCTGTGTAGAGCATACAACTGCATCGATACGGATCGGTTTTCCTTCTTCGTTATATTCAACAGTTACCTGTGTTTTTCCGTCTGGTCTTAAATATGGCAGAGTTCCATCTTTGCGGACTTTTGTCAGCTGACGTGCAAGTTTGTGTGCCATGTTGATCGGATATGGCATATATTCTTCTGTTTCATTGGAAGCATATCCAAACATCATACCCTGGTCTCCGGCACCGATCGCATCGATCTCGTCTTCACCCATTTTTGCTTCCAGAGCTTTATCAACTCCCATTGCGATGTCTGTGGACTGCTCATCGATTGCTGTGATAACTGCACATGTTTCTGCATCAAAACCGTATTTTCCACGTGTATAGCCGATTTCTCTTACGGTATCTCTTACGATTTTCTGGATGTCAACATAAGCACTTGTTGTGATCTCACCCATTACAAGTACAAGACCTGTTGTTGTTGCTGTCTCGCATGCAACACGTCCCATCGGGTCTTCTTTCATGATTGCGTCAAGAATCGCATCAGAAATGGCATCGCACATTTTGTCCGGATGGCCTTCTGTTACTGATTCAGAAGTAAATAAAATTTTTTCTTTCTCCATTGTTAACCTCTTTCTGTAAATAATCAGTTAAATGTTCTACGAATTACTCCATTGCTCTGCAATTCTCGTAATTCTGCAATCAACAACAAATAAGACAGCCCCAACAACAGGACTGTCTTGAAATTTATTTCAATCCTCTTATTGTTCGATGTCTCGCTCAGGTTGGCACCTTCCTCATACATAAAGGGGTTGCCGTGGCTTCTCAGATCCTTTGTATCTCCACCACTCTGAATAAAAGGCCGTTTTATTTAGTTATTCTTAGTTGATATTGCAGTACATACAATATACTCATTTTATATAATTGTCAAGTATAAGAAGTGACAATTTTTATCATCCTACGCGAAGACGGAATTTCTGGATTTCTTTCTCGCTGGAAACTTTCTCAATCTCAGCACCGAGACTTCTCAGTTTCTCTTCGAAATTCTCATATCCACGCTGGATATAAACGATATCATCAACAACAGTGATTCCGTCTGCTGCCAGACCTGCAATGACAAGTGCTGCTCCTGCACGGAGATCCGGTGCACTTACTCTTGCGCCTGTCAGTTTCTTGACACCGTCGATGATTGCTGAATTACCTTCGACTTTAATGCATGCTCCCATTCTGGAAAGCTCGTCCGCATATTTGAAACGGTTTTCAAAAATACTCTCCGTAACAATACTGGTTCCTTCTGCAAGTGCCAGAGTTACTGCGATCTGCGGCTGCATATCTGTCGGATATCCCGGATAAGGAAGTGTCTTCACATGTGTGCGGTGAAGTCTCTTGCCTGCACGTACACGTACAGCATCATCAAATTCTTCAACCTCACAGCCGATTTCTTCCAGTTTGGCTGTAGTTGCTTCCAGATGTTTTGGGATAACATTCTTAACGGTAACATCACCACCAGTTGCTGCAGCTGCGAACATAAATGTTCCGGCTTCAATCTGATCCGGGATGATGGAATATTCAGTACGGTGAAGTTTCTCAACACCTTTGATACGGATAACATCTGTACCTGCACCTTTGATGTTGGCGCCCATGCTGTTCAGGAAGTTCGCAACATCAACGACATGCGGCTCTCTTGCTGCATTCTCAATGATCGTACGTCCTGACGCCATAGATGCTGCCATCATGATATTGATCGTAGCTCCTACAGAAACTACATCCAGGAAGATATGACTTCCGTGAAGATTCTCTGTCTCGGCAACGATCGCACCGTGAAGAATATTCACAGATGCACCAAGTGCACGGAATCCTTTGAGATGCTGGTCTATCGGACGACTTCCGATGTTGCATCCGCCAGGAAGCGGTACTTCTGCATGTTTGTATTTACCAAGTAATGCACCCAGAAGATAATAGGATGCACGGATTTTTTTAATATATTCATAATCAACGCTGATGTCGTTGATCGTAGAACCATTGATTTTTACTGTAGATCTGTCAATTCGCTCTACCTGTGCGCCAATACCGGCGATTGCTTCCAATAAAACATTAATGTCTCTTACATCAGGCAGGTTCTCGATAAGGATTGTTTCATCCGTCATAATTGCTGCAGAAAGAATTGCAAGTGCAGCATTTTTGGCGCCACCAATTTCTACTTCTCCCACTAACGGGTTGCCGCCTTTAATTACATACTGTTCCATAAAGCACCTCTATAATTATTTTCACTCCGTAAGCCGAAGCAAATATCAGAAATTTATTATCAGACTTTTAAAAACTTTTAATACTTTGTTAAAAAGCTCAGTTTCGTATTATAACACAAATTTCACATTTGTAAATAAAAATTTCCTCTGTACGCTTCTGCTCCCCTGCTTTTCAATGGTTACTCTTACTTTTCTTTCAGTGTTTTCAAAAGAATCTCCAGACTTGCTTCCAGATCTTTCCCCTCTTCATCTATCACAATATCTGCGTACTTTTCGTACAATGGAGTTCTTTCTTCATACAGATTCGTAAGGGTCTGTCCTTCTCTCAGCAAAACGCCTCTGCCCTTCAGATTTCCGAGTCGCTTTGAAAGAGCATTTAAAGACAATTTCAAATACACAACGGTTCCTATGGATTTCAGATGTTCCATGGCTTCTTCGCAGTAAACAACGCTTCCACCTGTTGCAATGACCGTATTCTCTGCCTCTATTGATGCATTGACACGATTCTCAACATCTTTAAATCCTTTATATCCTTCTTCTTCTATGATTTCGGACAGGCGTCTCTTTTCCTGTTTCTGAATCAGAAGATCGGAATCAAGGAACTGATAGCCCAATACCTTCGCCAGTACAACCCCTATTGTACTTTTTCCTGCTCCCGGCATTCCTATCAACGTTATATTATTCATAAAATTTCTTTTCTCCTGTCTCTTATGAATTGCTTAAAGAATATTTTACCATAAACAGCAGTATTCTGCAATCTCTTTTAAATCAAGGCTTGGCGGTCTTTTTCGTTTTTGGGGGAACAGTTTTTTTACGTTTTTTTACACTGTATCCAAAAGTTCCCAGCTTCTTTCCTGTGCCAAGATATTCTCCATGAGAATAGACCAGCGGTCTGGCTTTGTTCAGGTCAAAACGATTATTTTCGTCCATATAACGTTCGTCTGCATGAACTGCAACAACCTCTGCCAGAAACATATGATGTGAACCAAGCTCTCTGATTTCTTTTACTCTGCATTCGATTGATACCGGAGCCTCTTTTATCATCGGTGCTTTTACGATATCCGCCTTTTCTCTCGTAAGTCCAGTCTCTTTGAATTTATCTACATCACGTCCGGATCTGACTCCACAGTAATCCGTTGCTGCAGCAAGTTCTTCTGTTGTCAGATTGATCACGAATTCTCCGGTTTCTTTTATCATGTGATAGGAAAAACGCTCCGGTCTTACTGAAATATAAGCCATCGGAGGATTGGTACAGATGGTACCGGTCCATGCAACCGTTATAATATCATCCTGCCCTTTCCCATCTGTAACGCTCACCATGACTGCCGGGATCGGGTAGATCATATTGCCTGGTTTCCATGTTTGTTTTGCCATTTGTTTTCCTCCGATTTATACGTAATCGCTGCCGATCATCTGTGCGGCCTCCATAAGTGGCGGAATCAGCTGTTTCTTACGTGATACGACACCTTTCAGATAAATCGTTCCATCCTTAGGTTCAATCTTAAATGCATTGACAGCCATTTCCTCACTTTCCTCGCCATAGAACAGAAGTTCTGTAGACTGCTCCATAATATCTGTCAGCATAAAGTATACTCTTGATACACCGTGACGTCCGCATTCGCTGACCATAAACGGAATCAGACGCTCTTTGATCTCGCGCAGTTCATCTGCATCCATGGAGCTGATCTGACCTACACCGAAGCAGATATCTCCCTCTGCAATAAACTTCTTGTAATCCTGATAGAAGATTTCCTCCGGAGATTTGTCTTTCAGATTGCTTCCTGCCTTAAACATTTCTCTTGCAAATTCTTCAATGGAAATGTCTGCAATAAGTGCAAGTGCACCTGCAGCCATTTTGTCCTGCAGTGTACAGGTCGGAGAACGGAACATCAGTGTATCAGAAATGATCGCAGCGCAGAGAAGTCCGGCGATTTTAGGCGGAATCTCCAGTTTCTGTTCTCCATACATCTGATACATGATCGTGCCTGTACAGCCAACCGGCTGATTGCGGAAACTGATCGGCTGCATTGTCTGCAGTGTGCCCAGTTTGTGATGATCAATGATCTCCATGATATCAGCCTTATCAATATTATCTACAGCCTGGTCTTTTTCATTATGATCTACCAGAACCACTTTTTTCCTGTGCATGTCCAGGAAATTACGTCTGGAAATCGTACCAATACATTTGCCTTTTTTGTTGATGACCGGGAATGCACGATGACGATGTTTGATCATTACTTCCTGAATATCATCTGTAAAATCTTCTGTGTTAAATGTAACCAGATTATCTGTTTTCATGATATATTTAACAGGAATACTCTGATTGATCAGACGTGAGATCGTAAAGGTATCATACGGAGAAGAAATAATGACGATATCTTTTTCGTGAGCCAGTTTCAGAACTCTTTCAGTAACTTCGATTCCAAGTCCAACAATGATGCAGCTTACATTCTGCTCGATTGCCTGCAGGTGATCTTCTTCACGGTTTCCCATGATGATCATATCATTTTCTTCAACATATTCTTTCATTTTATCCGGATTGGCAGTACCAACCATGATCTTGCCCTGGATAAAATATCCATGTGCGTTACCTTCGATCACTTTTCCTCCGATTGTCTCAGCGATTCGCTGATACTGCGTTCTCGCTCTGGAAAGAAGATAACTGTCTGTTGTATCCATATATGTTTTTGCAATATCACCAATTGTGATCAGGCCTTCCAATGTGCCGTCTTTTTCACGAATCGGCAGAGAAACGATGCTGTTTTCCTGCATCAGATCCCATGCATTTTTCAGTGACATGCTCTTATTTGCTTCCGGACTCAGGCGGATATCCATATCCTTTACCTGTGTTCCGATATTGCTTAAGTATCCTGGTGGCTGTACTCCAAAACGATTCAGTACGTATTCTGTTTCTTCATTGATCTGTCCTGCACGTTTTGGAATATATCTGCTTTCCTGCGTAGTTCTGTTTTTGATATCACAATAGGCGATTGCAGAACAGATGGAATCTGTATCCGGATTTTTGTGTCCGATAACAAAAATTTTTTCCTGATTTTTCATAAAAATAAAATCCTCTTATTAATTAATCTAATTTAATGTTTGCAAAAAGTGATCCCAGAGAAGTCGTTGCCTGCTCTCCTGCATCCGGCACTTCGTAAACCTCTTCTTCGATTTCCTTTGCCATCATATCTGTTGCTTCTTTGATGCTGAGACTGAGTTTGCCATCTTTGATCGCAGTAACTTTGACCTTTACCGTATCTCCCACTGCCAGAACCTCTGATGGTTTCTTGATCCTTTTTTCACAGATCTGTGAAATGTGAACCAGGCCGGAAAGTCCATTTCCAAGATTTACAAATGCCCCATATGGCTGAAGACTCTCTACAGTTCCTTCTGTTACAAGACCAATCTCCAGGTTTGAAACTTTATTTTTTCTTTCTTCTTCCTCTTTTGCTCTGAGAATTTCTTTGGCAGAAAGAATCAGTTTCTTACTTTCTTTGTCTACATCCAGCACCTGTACCTGAATCGGTTTATTCAGATATTCTTCTGTGTCCTCCACATAATTCAGTGCAAGTTTGGATGCTGGAATAAATCCCCTTACACCTTCCACATACGCAATAACACCGGCATTTGTGATTCCTTTTACTACAACATCCAGCACTTCACCGGATTCTTTCAGTTCTTTTAATTTATCCCATGCCAGCACGTCTACTGCCTCAACTCTGGAAAGAAGAATATTTCCCTGTCCATCGTCTTTTCTTACAACTGTTGCAGAGACTTCATCTCCTTCATGTACTTCATCCTTCAGGCTGAATCCCGGTTCTCTGCTGTAGTTTTCTGCCGGAATCACGCCCTCTGCATAATATTTCAGATCAAGGATTACTTCTTTTTCATCTACACTGATTACAGTCCCTGTAAGAATATCGCCTTCTTCTATTGTTTTCATAGACTCTTCCAGTTCTTTTTCATAATCTTTCATTGATTCAGCCATGATTTTCCGTTCTCCTTTACTTATACTTGTTATTCTTTATTTATTATCTGTATTATAGCATGCCACATGTTTTCGCAATGCATTTCCTTCAATACATTCTTTTGTACCCTTATATCAATTATATTATAACCTGTAAAATAAAAAAAGCCCCCAAAATAGGGGCTTATAAACGAGGAGTGCCCCGGCAGTGGTTTACCGGGGCGATTATTATGAAAAAATTTATGTGTAATGAAGAACATTACAACGTCTGTTTTGTGTAGCTCTTTCGAACTATCCTTATAGTACCAGTCATTTATGAACATAGTATGAACAAGTCATGAACCTTTCGTGTATTTGCACAATTTTTTCGTTTTTCATCCTCGTTTTTTATAAAAATGTAACATATGGTTTTTTTATGTTATTTTACTTGTTGTGTATTTTATACATTGTCATATAACAGAACTCTTCTTAGTTCAGAAATCCTTTTACAAGCTCAACAAGTTTGCCAAGAATTCCCTTCACATCTTCTTTCGTAATTCCAAGGCTTTCCAGTTTGTCATACACTTTGTTTACCTGAGATCTCAGCTCATTCTCATCCAGATCCATGTTTTTGAATTTATTGTACAACTGAATTAATGTGGATTTGTCAGAATCAGAAAGAGTTACCCCTAATTCTCCAGCTGCAACATCCAGTGCACTGCTGATCTGATCATCTGTTACATTTACTGTTCCCAGAGTTTCTTTGGCAGCGATAATAAGATCTACCACTTTATCCGGATCTGATAACAGGTCATCTACTCCACTCTGCTCCAGAAGTTCTACTGCCTGATCTACAGCAGCATCGGTTGTCTGATCTGCATAAACCATGGCAGGTGCAGTACATGTAAGAGCTCCTGCAAGAATAAATGCGCTTAATTTGTTTATTTTCATCATTTTAATTACCTCCTGAATAAATACAATTACATTTTCTATCAATGATACGAACTGCATTATAACACACTCTGAAAAAAAAGCTGTAAAATATTCTTAATTCATAGAACTTTCGACAATCGTTCACTTTTTTTTCATAAGTTAAACATGATTCCATCACAATTTCTGGATATACTAAGACCATAAAAATAATACAGCCAACATTATTTTTATAAAATTTTCTTTTTCATATGTTGATTGCCGAAAAGCAATCAACTCTCCTTCCTTTTAAATTTAATAAATATTACTATAAAAGGCATCCGACCAGCCACCGGATGCCTTTTATAGTTGTTATTTTTATTATTTCATATCTACAAAAATATCTGCCAGTGCAGCAAACTGTTCCAGGGTAAGAGCCTCACCTCGGATATTCAGTGGAAGTCCACATTCCGTGATTGCCTGCTCAACCTGTTCTTTGGTAAACTGCAGCTCCTGTGAATTTTTTAATCCGTTTGCCAGTGTCTTTCTTCTCTGGTTAAAAGAAGCGCGGATAATACGGAACATCAGCTTTTCATCCTTTGCCTGTACCGGCGGATTCTGATGTCTGGTCAGCCGGATCACTGCACTGCCAACCTTCGGTCTCGGCATAAAACAGTTCGGCGGAACATTTGCCACGATCTCCGGTTTTGCATAATACTGTACTGCCAGTGATAAAGCGCCATAATCCTTGGATCCGGGACCTGTCTGCATTCTGTCTGCAACTTCTTTCTGAACCATTACCGTAATGGAATCTACAGGCACATGACTTTCAAACAGTCCCATGATGATCGGTGTTGTTATATAATACGGCAGATTTGCCACAACTTTGATCGGACGTCCCTGATTCTTTTCATCTGCGATCTTCCGGATATCTGTCTTCAGGATATCACCATGTATCACAGATACATTATCCCACTCTTTCAGCGTATCCTGAAGAATCGGGATCAACGCGTCATCAATCTCAACTGCAGTAACCTCTCTGGCCGCATCTGCCAGATACTGAGTCATCGTTCCGATTCCTGGTCCGATTTCCAGTACAAAATCATCTTTTGTAATTTCAGATGCCTCAATGATCCTGTCCAGAACACGGGTATCAATCAGAAAATTCTGACCAAACCTTTTCTGGAACACAAATCCGTACTTTTGAAGAACTTCAATGGTATATTTCGGGTTTCCAAGATAAGGTCTGGTCATAATTTCCTCCTGTTGCGTATGCTCATTTTAATTTTTCAGCTGAAATCTTTCTCGTAAAGTACCATGTATCCGTCAGGATTGACTTTCTTCTTGCCTATCAGCTTGCGAAGTCCGCCTTTGGATTTTGCAATGGCATTATCAATGATTTCTTTGACAGCGCCTACATTCATCGGCTGATCTTCTTTCTGGCTTGTACTGATCAGATTATACAGTGCAAGCATACCCATCTGATCAATAGTATATCCATTTTCTCTTGTGTACACTTTTGCAAAGTTAACAAGCTCATCATTGGTAAATACCGGAATATTGATCATAGATGTAAATTTGGATGTAAATTTCGGGAATCTCGCAATCAGTTTACGCATACCGATCTTTTCATCTTCGATGATAACGATCAGACCGTCTGTACGGAATTCCATTGCTTTGTTCAGCTGATTTACTGTTTCTTTGGTAAGCTGATTTGCGTTTTCGATAACCAGGAATCCTCCTGCCATCTTGCTGACGATCTCTGCAATATTCTTGCCATTGATCTGATCTGCAAATACATAGGCAACTTTGGATGCATCCAGATTCAGCTCTTTGCAGATTGCAGGAATCAGACTTGAGATCAGGCGGGTTTTTCCGGTTTCACGACCACCCATAACAATCACGTTACCTGTTCTGGATGTTTTATCTGCAGCACCCATCTGTACATCACAAAGCGTATCAAGGATCTGTTCTTTCAGTCCAGGTACTTTTGCAAAGTATGTAAAGAGCTTCTCTTCATCCTCTGTAAGTACTTTTTCCCTCGTAATTATATCTTCTGCATTTTTCTTAGGCTGCATAGAATCGATCAGCTGTTCCATTTCTTCTTCTTCTGAAACCGGTTTTTTTGCTTTTTTCGCAGGTTTGGATTTCTTAACTTCTCTGACAGGAATCTCCATTGTCTCTGCATTATCAATATCATTGAGGAAATCCATTCCTTTCAGCAGATCATCCTCATCTTCATAACCATCTTCTTCTCCGAAATCTTCATCATCTTCCATCAGAGAATCAAATTCATCTGTTTCCGGTTCTTCCTGATCATTCTCATCGGATTCCGTTTCATCCTGTTCCGGCTCGGCTGCTTTTCCTGCCGGACCATTCATAAATTCATCCTCTGCACTCTGAAGATCTTCTTCGGACATATATTCTTCATCGTCCTCCGGAACAGTTTCCTGAACCTCTTCAGCTGGTTTCTTTGCCGGAATCGGTCCTTTCGGAATTTCAATTCCCTGGGCAGACGCAGCTGCAAGGATCGTATCTTCAAGATTAAATTCAAAATCATCTGAAGATGCATTTTCTGCACCTGGCAGGCAAATATCCGGTGCTTTTGGAATTTCTATTTCTTCAGGATTATCCAAATTCATATTCTTCATGGATTCCGGAATTTCAAGCTCCGGCATTTTCATTTCAACCGGCTGTTTTTCTGTATTCTCAGCCGCTTTATCTTCCTTCTCAGCTTCAACATTTTCAGCAGGCTCAGCTGCTTCCAGAGTATCCTCTGATTCCAGTATCTCCGTATTTTCTCCGGCAGTCGGTTCTTCCGGACCGCTCTTGATTTCCTCTTCGGTAACCTGCTCGATCATTTCTTCCATATTGCTGAAAACAGACTGTCCTGGATTCTTAGGCGGATGGATCATTGCATCTTCCGGCTCAAGTTCCGGAACATTCACATCAGTCTCATCAGAAGAAATGTCTTTGATAAGTTCCTCCTGGACTTCTTCCGGAGCTTCCTGTTCTTCTTTCATGAAATCTTCTTCAGTTTCTTTCTTTTTGTTTCCACTGAAGATATCTCTGATACCTTTCGAAATTTTTTCCTGAAGACTTTCTGCACTGTTGACATCTCTCTCATCGATTGCTACGCTCTCGATCACAGGTCCGTCCTCTTCTGCAGTTTTCACTTCCTGCGCAGGCTTTTCTTCATTGATAGAATCCGCATCTTCTACAGGTGTAAGTTTTGGAATAAACTGACTGTCATATTTTTCTTTTTCTTCTCCCGTCAGCATTCCCATTCTGTTCTTGAGATCCAGTGCCTTCATAACGTATTTTCCGTCACTGAACCAGAGAACCATTTCATCACAAAGACTCAGACACTTCTGAGTATCTCCATTCTGATAATACAGTTTTGCCAGTTCATAAGACCAGCGCTCTGTAAATTCTTTCTCTTTGTATTCTTCCAGGATTCTGATCTGTTCATCCAGAGAAACCTGTTTTTCCTTGCAGATTTTGTACTTGAGGATATATCTGGTGTTATCATTTGGTGCAACCTCCAGAAATTCCTCATAAAATTCTTCTGCTTCGCTGATATCCTTCATCTTGAGGGATACTTCAATTAAGCGATATAAAATATTTTTGCCAATCGGTGCTCTGTGATAAGCCAGAAGGAAGATTTCCTTACTGTCTTCGTATCTTTTATTTGCTGCATAGATTTCTCCAACAACACATAAGGTACGAACATTCTTAACACGACGCCAGTCAATACTGTCTACCACTTCCATGGCATCCTTGTAATTTTTCTTTTCTACAAGACGATTTATTTCTTCGAGTTTGATCCGAAATTCCTCTTTATCCAATGCCTTCACCAACTTTCCAATATTAAAAACAGTGTAACATATGCCATAATGCTTGTCAAAATATGATAACCACAAAAATGCTTTAATTTACAGGGTTAAACACTTCTCCTTTTACCACTTTGAAAACTTTGTTGATATGAAACTGGTGGCTCACAAAATCATCCAGTCCCGTACAAGTGATCAGTGTCTGTATATCATGAATGCTGTCCAGCAGATATGTCTGTCTGTTGCTGTCCAACTCTGAAAGTACATCATCCAGAAGAAGTATCGGCGTATCTTTGATTTTTTCTTTTACCAGATAGATTTCTGAAAGTTTCAAAGACAGGGCCGCTGTTCTTTGCTGTCCCTGTGAACCAAATTTTCGGATATCGATCCCGTTTACCATAAAACACAGATCATCTCTGTGTGGACCGGCAGATGTCATTTTCATCCGCATATCACGTTCTCTGTTTTTTTTCAAAGTTTCTTCAAAGCATTCTGACTCTGTACTCGGTTCGTAAATGACCTCAAGATGTTCTTCTCCACCCGTCAGATTACGATGGATATCCTGAATCACATCATTCAGGTCTCTGACAAAATCCCGTCTTTTATCAATGATCTTTTTTCCGTACTGCAACATCTGAATATCCCAGATCTCCAGTGTTTCCCGTAAAGAAGGATTCTGGTAAAGATCTTTCAGAAGACGGTTTCTCTGATTTACGATATGATTATATCCTGCCAGATCCGTCAGATATATCTGGTCAAGCTGGCATAATTCCAGATCCATAAATCTTCTTCTCTCACCAGGTCCGTTTTTGATGATATTCAGATCCTCCGGTGAGAAAAAAACAAGATTTACGATTCCAAATAATTCCCTGGCTTTTTTAATCGGTAATCCATTGATTGCCACGCCTTTTGCCTTATTTTTACGAAGATGCATATCGATCTTATAAGAAAGCTCATCCTTTTTTACCATCATTCGAATATGAGATTCTTCCTCTCCAAAACGAATGATTTCTTTGTCTTTACTTCCTTTATGTGATTTCGTTGTCCCACAAATATACACAGATTCCAGAATATTGGTTTTACCCTGCGCATTATCTCCATAAAAAATATTGGTTCCTTTATCAAAATCCAGCTGCAGATCCTGATAATTTCTGAAATTCTTAAGTTCTATCGATTCTATATACATAATTATCTGATGACTTTGATTTCCTGATCTTCAAAAGTGATCACATCACCTTCATAAACCTTACGGCCTCTTCGCTGGTCAACTTCACCATTTACCTGAACAAGACCATCCTGAATCGCATACTTTGCTTCCACTCCGTCTTCTACGACTCCGGCAAGTTTCAAAGCCTGTCCGAGTTTTATAAATTCATCTCTGATTTTGATTTCCAAATCATTCACCTCTTATCTGGACTGATTCTATTTTTATCTATTCTGATTCTGACTGATATTTACCGGCAGGATCAGGTATGTGTAGTTTTCTTCATCATCTCTGATAAAACATGGTGCTTTCGGGTTCATCAGATACATATGAATTACTTCATCATCAATAACTTTCAAAGCATCGATCAGGAATTTCGGGTTGAATCCGATGAGAATATCTTTACCATCTTTTTCAATATCAATCTCTTCATTCATGGAACCCATAGCAGAATCGATTTTCAGTTCCATGCTGTTATCTTTGATCTCGATTACGATTGGTTTTTTGTCGCCTTCTCGTACCAGAAGTGTTGCTCGGTCAATACAGTCAAGGAATTCTTTTTTGTTTACGCTGACTTTTGTATCGTAATCACTGGAAAGCATCTGATCAATGCGGAAATATTCTCCTTCGATCAGTCTGGAAACAACCATCGTCTGATCAAATTCAAACAGAATATGATTTTTTGTAAAATAGATACTTACCTGATCGTCAATTTCACCGGACAGGATCTTGCTGATCTCACTTAATGTTTTTCCCGGAACAACGATCTTGCGATCTGAATAATCTTTTTTCAGAGGCATCTTACGGATAGAGATACGATGACCATCCAGAGAAACAATTTTTAGACAATTGTCTTTAATTTCAAATAATTCCCCGGTCATCAGGCGGTTATTTTCATTAACTGCAATGGAAAAGATTGTCTGACGAATCATTTCTTTCAAAGTAAACTGAGAAAGAGTCAGTGATTCATCTTTTTCAATAACCGGAAGATATGCAAAATCTTCGCCTGCTTTGCCCGGAATTGTAAATTTGGCTTTTTCACAGGTGATCGTAGCTACGAAATTGCTGTCTGTGGTAATGGTTACATCATTATCCGGAAGTCTTCGAATGATTTCATAGAAGATTTTTGCATCAAGAGCAACCATACCTTTTTCTTCAATATGACCATCAACGATTGTTTCAATACCAAGTTCCATGTCATTGGTAGTAAATTTGATCTGGTTTGTTGTTGCATCCATAAGAATACATTCAAGAATTGGCATTGTTGTTTTGGATGGTACAGCTTTCAAAGATATATTTACGCTTTTTAAAAGATTACTTTTGGAACAGATGATTTTCATGATGTGTATAACTCCCTTCCTGTTTCAGAATTGGCTTTATAAATAAAAATATATAAAGAAATCCGCCGTAGCCGCCTTAGGGGGGTGTGAATATGTGAAAAAGTCTTTCAAACCTTGAAAAACGGGGATTTCTTTACTGTATAACTCCGTGTATAAACGACTTTCAAAGTTAAAAGTGTGTGTGGAAAAGTCTCTTAACCTTGTGGATTAATTTTTTTCCTTAACGTATCAATGGAGTTTTTGAGGTTATCATTTGTCTTTAATTCGTTCTCAATCTTCTCTATCCCGTGCATAACTGTGGTATGGTCACGGTCTCCCAGATTTTTGCCGATTGTTTTGAGCGAAGTATCTATAATATCACGGCACAGATACATTGCAATCTGTCGTGGCATAACGATTTTGGAGCTTCGTTTATTGCCGCAGAGATCTGCAACGGTTACGTGATAATGCTCAGCAACTACAGAAATAATGTAATCTGGAGTGATCACCTTCTGTTCATCCGGTGAAATAATGTCTTTTAATGCCTGTTCGGCAAGTTCCAGGGTTACTTCTTTCTTTTCCAGTTTGGAGCTGGCCATGACTTTGTTGAAAGCACCTTCCAGTTCTCGGATATTGGATTTGATATTTGTTGCGATATATTTGATGACTTCTTCGCTGATATTATAGCCTTCCAGTTCTTCTTTTTTATGAAGAATAGCCATTCGTGTCTCATAATCCGGAAGGGTGATATCTGCGATCAACCCCCATTCGAATCTGGAACGGAAACGTTCTTCCAGGATTTCCATATCTTTTGGCGGTTTATCAGAAGATATGATGATCTGTTTTTTCGCACTGTGCAAACTGTTAAAGGTATGGAAAAATTCTTCCTGTGTAGATTCCTTTCCTATAATAAACTGAATATCATCGACAAGAAGAACATCGATGTTTCTGTATTTTTCACGGAATTTGGACATTGCTGAGTTGTTTCCGTTTCGGATCGTTTCAATCAGTTCATTGGTAAATTCTTCACTGGTAACATACAAAACTTTGCTGTTTTCATCGTGCTCAATAATATAATGAGCGATGGAATGCATAAGATGGGTTTTACCAAGGCCGGCACCTCCATAGATAAACAGCGGGTTGTATGTATCTCCCGGAGATTCAGCAACTGCAAGGGCTGCGGCCTGTGCAAATTTATTATTGTTACCGACGATAAAGGTATCAAAAATATATTTGGGATTGAGGTGAGCTTCTTCACAGCGACGGTCAATATCGGTAAGACCTGTTTCTGCTGCAGCATTAGTATAAGAAGAAACTTCTTTTTTGGGTGCCTCATCAGGAGATATGAATTTGACTTCGCATTCATCCATGCCGGTTATTTCGCAAATAGTAACCTGAAGGAGAAGCTTATACTTCTTATTAAGAAGGTTTATTAAAACAACCTGTTCTGAAGGAACAAGAATCGTAATCACATTATCCTTGACATCATAGACTTTTAGCGGCTTCAGCCAGGTATTAAAGGCAACATCGCCTACATCGTAATCTGCTTTAACGGTTTGCAGAATTTTATCCCAATTTTCAATCACTTTATCCATGTTTCTATCTCCTGGTTTTTTGAAAGTTTATTGTATAAGTCAAAAGACATAAATATCCTTTTATATATTATAATAAATTCGCGTGATTAGCAACGGTTAATTGGGGGTATAAAGGGGGAAAATTCACAGGTTACGGGGATAGTTTTCCACTTTGTCCACATGTGTATAACCATGAAATGGTGGATAAAATGCCATAAGTTTACATAACATAGGAAATAGTGGAAAAATGACTATGGGGATTGTGTATAAGTGTATCCACACTGAAAAAGATGTAAAATAAAGGCTTTTTTCAGGATACTGTGTAAAAAACAGTCGAAAAATGGGGATAAAAACACAGGAAAAATTAGAGTTATCCACAAGTTATCCACAAAAAGTGGATAACTTTACGTTAACCATAACTTTCCACATAGATGTGTGGGTTAATCCACAATTGGCTGAAATGCTGATATTTCTTGAGATTTTTAATATTTTGGCTTGACGAACAGGGTCATTATGAATATAATTGAAATGATGTTCTAGGAAAATATTACGAATACGCTATAATAGATAAAGGAGGTGCTTTACCTATGAAAATGACATTTCAGCCAAAGAAAAGATCCAGAGCTAAAGTTCATGGATTCAGAGCTCGTATGAGCACAAAGGGTGGCCGTAAAGTATTAGCTGCCAGAAGATTAAAAGGAAGAAAACAGTTATCAGCCTAAAGATATAAGACCGCAGTTGATGTGGTCTTTTCTTCTATAATGAAAAAAGGAGGATTCGATGAAATATTCAGAGTCCTTAAAGAAAAACAGAGATTTTCAACAGGTTTACAAGCGTGGAACATCAAAAGCAAATCGGTATCTGGTGATGTACGTGCTGCCTAATCAGCACATGATGAATCGTCTGGGAATATCAGTAAGTAAAAAAGTAGGGAATAGTGTGGTTCGCCACAGACTCACCAGGCTGATCAGAGAAAGCTATCGTTTAAATGAAGAAAAATTTGACAGAAATCTTGATATTGTAGTGATCGCCCGTAATTCTGCAAAGGACAGAAGTTATCAGGAGATTGAGAGTGCCTTTATGAATCTGGCACAGAAGCATGCAATTGCAGGAGGAACGGATGAAGAAACTTCTTATTAAAATGATACGACTCTATCAGATCTATATTTCACCGATGAAGAGAACGAAGTGTCCTTATATTCCCACATGTTCTCAATATGGTTTGGAAGCAATCGAAAAATATGGTGCGCTTAAGGGAGGATTACTTGCAGTATGGAGAATATTACGCTGTAATCCTTTTTCTCATGGAGGATATGATCCCGTACCATAAGGTGGATGAGGTGGTTTCAGGTAACTGCTTCATAAGATTATCCAGGAGGAACTAGAAAATTGGAAAGTATGATTTTGGCTACTAAGAGTGGTACCCCGATCATTGGTCAGATTGCAGTCGTAATGGGATGGATCATGAATGCAATCTACAAAGTACTGGATATGGTCGGAATCCAGAACCTTGGTCTTTGTATTATCATTTTCAGTATTCTGATCTATCTTTGTATGACTCCTCTGCAGATCAAACAGCAGAAGTTTTCTAAACTGAGTGCGATCATGCAGCCTGAGATTCAGAAAATTCAGAAGAAATATCAGGGTAAAAAAGATCAGGATTCTATGATGAAGATGCAGGAAGAAACACAGGCAGTATATCAGAAATATGGTGTATCTGCGACAGGAAGCTGTGTACAGCTTGCTATCCAGCTGCCGATTCTGTATGCTCTGTATCAGGTAATCCAGAACATTCCTGCATATGTTGGCAGTGTTTACAATGTATTCAATGGTGTCTGCACAAAGATCCTTGCAGTAGATGGATTTACAGATATCATCAATAATTTTATTGCAGATAACAAAATGACACGAGTAAGACAGGTTACAGATAATGCAGATTCTATCGTAGATTTCCTGTATGCTCTGTCTCCATCACAGTGGAAATCCTTACAGGATATCAGCCAGTTTTCTGGATTTTCAGATCAGATCAGCAAGACTGCTTCTGAAATTCAGAAGATGCAGACATTTGGTGTTCTGAACATTGCTGATCAGCCACTGAGTTATATCAAAACAGGATCACTGATCCTTATTATTGCAGCTCTTGCAATTCCGCTTCTTTCATGGGCTACACAGATGCTGAATCTGAAGCTTATGCCACAGGCAGCGACGCAGAATGGCAATGATGATAACAATGCCATGGCAAGTTCCATGAAGACGATGAACACAGTAATGCCTCTTATGTCCGCATTCTTCTGTTTTACCTTCCCGGTAGGTCTTGGTATTTACTGGATCGCCAGTGCGGTAGTAAGAAGTATTCAGCAGCTGCTTATCAACCGCCATCTGAATAAGATGAATATCGATGACCTCGTAAATGAAAATATGAGAAAAATGGAAGCCAAGAGAGCAAAAGAAGGACTTCCGCCTCAGAAGATCACAAACCAGGCTCATCAGAGTGCCAAAAATATCAATAAAGTAGAAAAAGGCATGAGCGGTACTGATGAAGCAAATCGTGCAAAAAAAGTAGAAGAAGCTTACAAGAATGCATCTCATGCAAAAGCCGGAAGTATCACAGCCAAGGCAAATCTTGTAAGAGATTTCGAAGAACGTAATAAGAAGAAATAAGGAAAGGAAGGTCGGGTTTTTACTATGGATGAATATATGCAGTTTTCAGCCAAAACAAAGAACGAGGCAATTACAAAGGCATGTATTGAACTGGGTGTATCCAGTGATCAGCTTGATATTCAGGTAGTCAGCGAAGGAAGTTCCGGATTTTTTGGAATCGGAAGTAAACCGGCAATTATCAAAGCTCGTAAAGTAGATGATAATTCTGAAGAAAAAGAAATCGAAAAAATCGTTGATTCTGTTAAAATTAATGCTTTTAAAGAAGATACCGTAAAAGAAACACAGAAATCTGCACCGAAATCCGTTTCCAGACAGAACGATGTGAAACCGGAGACTAAGACAGAAACCGCAAAAGCATCAAAAGAAGAAAAACAGCCGAGACCTGCAAAAGAAAAACCTGCAAAAGAGAAACCGGTAAAAGAACAGAAAGAAAGACCGGCGAAAGAAAAACAGGTAAAAGCATCAAAACCGATCGAAATCATTACAGATCCGGAAGAAATCAAAGATATTGAAGAGAGAGCACTTGTATTCCTTCGCGATGTATTTGGTTCCATGGATCTTGGAGAAGTTCAGATCACTTCAAAATACAATACAACAGACGGTTGTCTGGAAGTTGATTTTGAAGGAGAAGATATGGGCATCCTTATCGGTAAGAGAGGACAGACACTGGATTCTCTCCAGTATCTGACAAGCCTTGTTGTAAATAAAGGCAAATCCGATTATATCCGTGTCAAACTTGATACAGAGGATTACAGAAGACGTCGTAAAGAGACTCTGGAAAACCTTGCAAGAGGAATTGCCTACAAGGTGAAAAAGACCAGAAAACCTGTTGTACTTGAGCCGATGAATCCATATGAAAGAAGAATCATCCACTCTGCACTGCAGGGAAATAAATTTGTTGAAACAGTCAGTGAAGGTGAGGAACCTTACCGTCATGTAGTTGTTAAATTAAAAAGATATTAATATATGAATCTAAAAAAGATGTTATTCTAGGTGAAAGCG
The DNA here is from genome assembly GCF_020558815.1 of Blautia sp. 210820-DFI.6.14. Classification (NCBI taxonomy): domain Bacteria; kingdom Bacillati; phylum Bacillota; class Clostridia; order Lachnospirales; family Lachnospiraceae; genus Blautia; species Blautia sp. 210820-DFI.6.14. Next base: position 17,508 of record NZ_JAJCKS010000015.1, on the reverse strand, counting down.
TGAATAACACGTCTTGACGTGTGTGCTTACCTGGGGTAACATCTTTTTTGTAAAGTTCTGAAAGCAATCGATTTTGTAAAAATAAATATTAAAATATCTGTGTTAACAGATATTACCATGGAGGAAATATGGACGCAACAATTGCAGCAATCTCTACAGCAATGAGTGCTTCAGGTATTGGTATTGTCCGTATCAGTGGCGAAAATGCTATGGATGTGATCGCGAAGATCTATCGTTCCAAAAACGGAAAAAAAGATATTCGTACAGTCGTCAGCCATACCATTCATTATGGATTTATCTATGATGGAGAAGAAGTTGTAGATGAAGTACTGGTTATGATCATGAGAGGACCTCACACATATACGGGTGAGGACACCGTAGAAATAGATTGTCATGGCGGTGTATATGCCATGAAACGCGTTCTGGAAACTGTTCTAAAAAATGGTGCGGTGATCGCAGAACCGGGAGAGTTTACAAAAAGAGCATTTCTGAACGGAAGGCTGGACCTGTCTCAGGCAGAGGCAGTTATGGATGTCATTCAGGCAAAGAATTCCATGGCACTCAAAAGTTCTGTCGAACAGTTAAAGGGTTCTGTACAGCGGGCTGTTAAAGAAATTCGTGCAAGACTGCTTCACCAGATTGCATATATAGAAACGGCACTGGATGATCCGGAACATTTTGACCTCACAGACTATCCACAGGAACTGCAGAAAATTGTGGAAAAAGAGAGTGAAAATATCAGTGAACTGTTGAAAACAGCGGACGATGGAAGAATGATACAGGAAGGAATCAAGACGGTTATCCTTGGAAAACCAAATGCAGGAAAGTCATCTCTTCTGAATTTTCTGGTTGGAGAAGACCGGGCAATCGTTACAGAAATTGCCGGAACGACAAGAGATATTCTGGAGGAATATATTTCTCTGAACGGGATCACGCTTCGCGTGATCGATACCGCTGGAATCCGTGAAACGGAAGATGTTGTCGAAAAGATCGGAGTCGGTAAGGCAAAACAAATGGCGGAAAATGCAGATCTGATCCTTTATGTTGTGGATTCTTCACTGCCGCTGGATGATAATGACCGCGAGATCATGGAATTACTTTCCGGACGGAAGAGTATCGTAATTTACAATAAAACAGATCTTGAGGCGGCTGTTGATATTGAAGAATTAAAGGAAAAAACAGGAAGCCCGGTCATTCCGGTATCTGTTGTGGAAGAAACCGGAATCAGTCAGCTGGAGGATGAGATTAAGAGGATGTTTTTCCATGGAGAGCTTTCCTTTAACGATGAGGTATATATTACAAATGCCCGTCATAAGGCCGCACTTGAAGAATCAAAGGAAAGCCTGAAGCTTGTAATGGACAGTATTGCTATGGGAATGTCCGAGGACTTCTTTTCCATTGACCTGATGAATGCGTACGAGAGTCTTGGACGCATCGTGGGTGAATCTGTGGGAGAAGACCTTGTAAACGAGATTTTCAGCAAATTCTGCGTTGGTAAATAAGAAGGGAAGATAAATAATGGAGACAAAAACACTGGAAAAAACCTGTGATATTGTTGTAGTAGGAGCGGGACATGCAGGCTGTGAAGCATCACTTGCCTGTGCACGTCTGGGACTGGATACAGTAATGTTCACGGTAAGCGTAGACAGTATTGCCTTAATGCCATGTAACCCGAATGTCGGCGGCAGCTCCAAGGGACATCTGGTAAAAGAACTGGATGCGCTTGGCGGAGAGATGGGAAAAAATATCGACAAAACTTTTATTCAGTCAAAGATGCTGAACAGTTCCAAGGGACCGGCAGTCCATTCACTGAGAGCACAGGCAGACAAACAGGCCTACAGCACAGAGATGAGAAAGACTCTGGAAAATCAGGAAAATCTGACCATTAAACAGGGAGAAGTCACAAAGCTTCTCGTGGAAGAAGGCAAAATTACAGGAGTGCAGCTTTATTCAGGTGCAGTTTATCACTGCCAGGCAGTTGTACTCTGCACAGGAACGTACCTGAAAGCAAGATGTATCTACGGTGATGTCAGCAATTATACCGGACCAAATGGACTGCAGGCGGCCAATTATCTGACAGATTCACTCAAAGAGCTTGGAATCGAGATGTTCCGCTTCAAGACAGGAACACCGGCACGAATTGCCGGAAATACGATCGATTATTCCAAAATGGAAGAGCAGTTTGGCGATGAAAGAGTAGTTCCATTCTCATTTTCAACGGATCCGGAGTCTGTACAGATCCAGCAGAAGTCCTGCTGGCTGACTTATACAAACGAAAAAACGCATGAGATCATCCGTAATAATCTGGACCGTTCGCCATTGTATTCCGGTATGATTGAAGGTACCGGACCGAGATACTGTCCATCTATCGAGGACAAGGTCATTCGTTTTGCGGATAAAAAACGTCATCAGGTATTTATTGAACCAGAAGGACTTTATACGAATGAAATGTATATTGGAGGTATGTCCAGTTCTCTTCCGGAAGATGTACAGGATGAAATGTACCATTCTGTTCCGGGACTGGAACATGCAAAGATTGTTAAGAATGCCTATGCAATTGAGTATGACTGCATCAATCCACGGCAGCTGTATCCGACGCTGGAATTCAAAAAGATCAAAGGTCTGTTCAGTGGCGGACAGTTTAACGGAAGCTCCGGATATGAAGAAGCAGCAGCACAGGGGCTGATTGCCGGAATCAATGCAGCCATGGAGGTAAAAGGCCGGGAACAGCTGGTTCTGGACCGTTCCGAAGCTTATATTGGAGTACTGATCGATGACCTGGTTACAAAAGAAAACCATGAACCGTATCGAATGATGACAAGCCGTGCAGAATATCGTCTTCTGCTGAGACAGGATAATGCAGATCTTCGTCTCCGTAAAAAAGGATATCAGGTTGGTCTGATCGATGAAGAAACATATCAGGCAGTTCTTCGAAAAGAAGAGGCAATTCAGAAAGAAATCGAGCGTACCGAACATGCAACGATCGGCGGAACACCGGAGGTCCAGAAATTGCTGGAAGAAAAAGGAAGTACACTTCTGAAATCCGGAACAACGATTGCAGAACTGATCCGCAGACCGGAATTGAACTATGAAGATCTGGCACCAATTGACAAAGAAAGACCGGAGCTTTCATGGGATGTGAAGCAGCAGGTAGAGATCAATCTGAAATATGAAGGATATATCAAGAGACAGCTGAAGCAGGTAGAGCAGTTCAAAAAACTGGAAGCAAAGAAAATTCCGGAAGACCTGGATTATGAAAAGGTTGGCAGTCTTCGTATCGAAGCAAGGCAGAAACTGGAAGAATACCGTCCAATCTCTATTGGACAGGCATCTCGTATTTCAGGCGTATCTCCTGCGGATATCTCTGTACTGCTGGTTTATCTTGAACAATACAGAAGAAATTCAAATTCCTGAGAATAGGAGGATATAATATTGTCTTATGATCTGAAAGTACTGGAGCAAGGGTGTGAAGAACTCGGAATTGCTCTGAATGATACACAGAAACAGCAGTTTATTGCTTTTTATGAATATCTGGCAGAAAAAAACAAGGTCATGAACCTGACTGGTATTACCGAGTTTCAGGAAGTGCTGGTAAAGCATTTCCTGGACAGTCTTGCCTGTGTGAAGGCAGTAGATATGACAAAAGTCAGCAAAATTATGGATATAGGAACAGGAGCCGGATTTCCGGGAGTACCACTTAAGATTGCGTTTCCGCATCTGGAAGCCTGTCTTCTTGACTCATTGAAGAAGAGAGTTAATTTTCTCGAAGAAACATTTGCTCTTCTGAAACTGGAAAATATTACTGCAATTCATGGCAGGGCAGAAGAATTTGCCAAAAATAAAGCATACCGTGAGCAGTATGATCTGTGCGTATCCCGCGCGGTTTCCAATCTGGCTACGTTGTCTGAGTACTGTCTTCCATATGTAAAAGTGGGCGGAAATTTTATTTCTTACAAGTCTGGAACGGTTCAGGAAGAACTGCAGCAGGCAGAAAAAGCAGTTAAGATCCTCGGCGGCAAGATTCAGGATGTAGTTTATTTTAATCTTCCGGATTCTGAAATCCAGCGTTCTCTCGTTGTGATCGAGAAAATGAAACCAACACCGGGCCGCTATCCGCGTAAGGCAGGAACACCACTGAAAGAGCCTCTTTCATAAACAGAAACTGTTTTTAGAAAAACTATTTCAAAAATACGTTTTATTTTCACAAAATCATCACAAATTTATCCAATTTTTATCACAACTTCCTCATAGAATATTTTCAGAGCAGACGTTAAAGCCGGCTCATGATGGAAGATGCTTCCAGGTACCCCCTATCTCTGTTTCACCTGGAGGCATCTTTTATTTTGTAAATATTTGCAGAATACAATATTCTGTTTAAAGAAAAAGGAGGAGAGACTTGTGATTGAAGTAAACAATCTGGTCAAACGCTATGGAGACCATACGGCAGTTGACCACCTTTCTTTTAAAATTGAGAAAGGCAAAATCTACGGCTTTCTGGGGCCAAACGGAGCTGGTAAATCTACGACTATGAATATGATTACTGGTTATATAGCATCTACAGAGGGAACGGTAACCATTGATGGTCATGACATACTGGATGAACCGGAGCAGGCAAAAAAATGCATCGGCTATCTGCCGGAGATGCCGCCTCTTTATTTCGACATGACAGTAGGCGAATATATGAATTTCGTTGCTGATCTCAAAAAAATCCCAAAAGATCAAAAAAAATCCATGGTAGAAGAAGTCATGGAAATGGTAAAGATTACCGATATGAAAAACCGTCTGATCAAGAATCTGTCCAAAGGTTACAGACAGAGAGTTGGACTTGCACAGGCAATTCTTGGCTATCCGGAAGTAATCATCCTGGATGAGCCAACCGTAGGTCTTGACCCGAAACAGATCATTGAGATCCGTGATCTGATTAAGAGCCTTAAGAAGAAACATACAGTTATTTTAAGTTCGCATATTCTGTCAGAAGTCAGTGCTGTCTGCGATTATGTATTGATCATTTCTCATGGAAAACTGGTTGCCAGTGATACACCTGAGAATCTTGGAAAACTTGCAGAAGGTTCCAATACCTTAAATCTGCTTGTGAAAGGTGATAAAGATCATATTCGCATTGCACTTGGACAGATCAGTGATATCAAAGATATTAAGATAGAGGATGCAAAGGAAGAACATGCATGGAATGTAATGCTTTCTACAAAAGAGGATATGGATATCCGTGAAGAGGTGTTCTTCAAAATGGCAGATGCGCACTGCCCAATTCTGGAAATGCAGTCGAAGAAAGTATCTCTGGAGGAAATCTTCCTTGAACTGACTGAAGATGATAAGAAGAAAAAGAACGAAAAAGAGACAGACAAAAAGGAGGGGGAAAATAAATGATCGCAGTATATAAAAGGGAGCTGAGAAGTTACCTTACTTCTATGCTCGGTTACCTGTTCATATTTTTTATCCTGCTTCTGACAGGTATTTATTTTTCAGCATATCAGCTTGGAGCAGCATATCCGCGTTTTGAGTACACATTAAGTGCACTGACCTTTGTATTTCTGATCAGTGTACCGATCCTTACCATGAGAGTCCTTGCAGAAGAACGTAAACAGAAAACAGATCAGCTGCTTCTTACAGCACCGGTGTCTATTGAAAAAATTGTTTTTGGTAAATATTTTGCACTGGTTACGATCTTTGCGATTCCGATGCTGATTATGTGTCTGTATCCACTGCTCATGACAAAATTCGGAACAGTATCTCTGGGAGCAGCATACACTGCGATCCTTGGATTTTTCCTTCTGGGATGTGCAAATCTTGCAATTGGTGTGTTTATTTCCTCATTGACAGAAAGTCAGGTAATTGCGGCAGTACTGACATTTGTTATTCTGTTTGCTTTTTATATGATGAATGGAATTTCCTCTTTCTTCTCAGAAGGAGCACTTTCTACCTGTGTTACATTTGGACTTCTGATTCTGGCAGCAGTGATCATAATCTATACAATGATCAAAAACTTCCTGATCTCAGCAGTCATCTGTGTAGTTGGTGAGATTGCCCTGGCAATTGTGTATGTTGTAAATTCCAGCTTCTTCTCAGGCGGAATTCAGAAAGTGCTGGATATCTTTAACCTGAGCAGCCATTTTGACAATTTTGCAAATGCAATCTTTGATGTCAAAGGCGTTTTGTATTTCGTGTCTGTGATTGCAGTCTGCCTGTTCCTGACTGTACAGTCGATTGCCAAGAGACGTTGGAATTAAGGAGGTGGGAGACAATGAAATTTACGGAAAAACTGAAAGCAAAGAAAGCAGATAAGATTGAAAATCCGGCAAAAGAGACAGCCAAAAAAGAAAAGAAACCTTTAAAACAGAAAATAAAGGATTCCATGAATAAAAAATACATCAAGAACGGTTCTTACAGCGTTGTTATCAGTGCTGTTTTTGTAGTGATCGTTCTTGTGGTAAATATGATCGTTGGTTCCCTTCCATCTAAATATACAGAAGTGGATGTCAGCGAACAGAAACTTTACAGTATCGGGGATGACACAAAGAAATTCCTGAAAGATCTGGACAAAGATGTGACCATTTATCAGGTCGTACAGAGCGGTTCTGAAGATGAAACAATTAAAAAGTTACTTGAGAAATATGAAGAAGGATCAGATCATATTAAAGTAGAACAGAAAGATCCTGTTGTAAATCCGAAATTTACGTCAGAATATACCAGTGATGATGTTGCTGCAAACAGCCTGATCGTGGTATGTGGTGACAGAAGCAAAGTTGTAAATTACAGCAGTATTTATGAATCTTCGATTGATTATAATACGTATCAGTCCACAACGACAGGATTCGATGGAGAAGGACAGATCGACAGTGCTATTTCCTATGTAACTTCCGAAGACCTTCCGGTTCTTTATACACTGGATGGACATGGTGAAAAAGACCTGGATTCTACTCTTCAGGAAGATATCCAGAAAGCAAATATTGATATTAAATCTCTGAACCTGATCACAGAAGAAAGTGTCCCGGATGATGCTGCGTGCCTGCTAATCAACGCACCAACTTCCGATATTTCCGAATCTGAGAAAGATGCGATCATTGATTATCTTGAAAATGGCGGAAAAGCTATGATCTTCTCTGATTATACAGAAGAATCCATGGATAATTTTGATGCGGTTCTCAAGAACTATGGAGTAGAGAGAACAGAGGGTATTGTAATTGAAGGCGATTCACAGCATTATGCGCAGATGCCTTATTATCTGGTACCGACAGTCAACAGTACTGATGCAATCTCAGACTTTGCATCCAAAGGTTACTATGTACTGATGCCTTATGCACAGGGAATCAAAAAGACGGACAGCGTCAGAGACACTGTTACGATCAACAGTCTTCTGACAAGTTCTGACAGTGCTTATTCCAAAGTGGATGTCAATAGTGGAACGATTGAAAAAAACGATGATGATATTGATGGTCCGTTTGATCTCGGTGTAAGTATCACAGAAACATTGGATGATGACAAAGAGACACAGATCGTTTATTATACTTCTTCAAATCTGATGGACAGCCAGATCAACCAGATGGTATCCGGTGGAAATGAGCAGATGATCATGAGCTCCCTGAACTGGATGTGCAGCTCCGATGAGACTTCTACAATTTCTGTTCCATCTAAAAACCTGCAGATTTCCTATCTGACACTGACTGCTTATGATGTAAGCTTCTGGAAGATCATGGTAATGGGAATCATCCCGGTAGTATTCCTGGTAATGGGATTTATGGTATGGCTGAAAAGGAGAAAGGCATAAATGAAGAAAAAAACAGTCAAACTGGTTTCGGCAGTAGTCGTATTGGGAGTGCTGTGCGCAGCGTATGAAGGCGTAAACTTTTATGTTACCTCACAGGAAGAAAAAGAAACTGAAGAGAATGACACAAGCGTAGATTTGGTAAGTCTGGAGGCAGATGATATAACAGCAGTTTCATTTACCGCAGACCAGAATGAAGTAGAATTTGATAAAAAAGATGATAGCTGGACAGAAAAATCTGATGCGAATTTTCCGGTGAATCAGGACACGGTTGACAGTGCAGTAAAGGGAGTTGCATCCCTGACTGCTGACCAGGAGATTTCCGATGTGGAAGATATGAGTCAGTATGATCTGGATAATCCGCAGAATACCATTACGCTGACAACAGCTGATGGTGATACAAGTCTTCAGATTGGAATGGAATCTTCAAATAATCAGTACTATGTGAAAAAAGAGGATGATGATAGAAATGTTTATCTGGTATCCAGCAGCTCAATAGAGCCTTTTATGGGAACTTTGTATGATTTTGCGGAGAGTGGCACATTTCCATCCGTAACATCCGCTACGATCACAGATGTTAAAGTAGATAAAGAGAATAGTTATGAGCTTACACAGGATGCAGACAATCTGTTCTGGAATGTGTCTGATGGTAAAACTACAGAGAAGGCAGATACTACAAAAGCAGGAACTGTAACTTCAGCGATAGGATCTCTGGCATACGATAAATTTGTAGATTATAACTGCACCGACGATTCCAAGTATGGATTTGACGATCCGTATGCAGTTATCACTGTGAAGTATACCGAGGAAGAAGCTGTAGAGAGCGATGAGGATTCAGAAGAGTCCACAGATGCTGATACAGAAGAAAGCACAACAGATGAAGCGGCTGCAGATACTTCAGAAGATGCGGATGTATCAGACGAAGACTCTTCCGAGGATGAACAGGAAACACAGACGGTAGAGAAGACGCTTACCATTTATGTGGGAGATGAGACCGGCGATGACCGTTATGTGAAAGTAGATGACAGCAAAGAAGTTTACACGATCACGAAAGATTCTCTGACAGATATCCTCGACAGTACAATGTCTGATTTCTACAACCTGTCTGTAAGCTATGTATCGGTTAATGATCTGGATTCCCTGGAGGTACAGAGTGCAGATGGAGATCATACAATAAACGTTGTAACGGAAACCGTAAAGGCAGAAGATGAAGATACCACAGACGATACAGATTCTGATACTACAGATGAAAGCAGTACAGAAACATCGGATGAGAGTTCCACAGATACAGACTCCTCTGATGAAAGTTCTTCTGATGATGAGGAAGAGACTACTACAACAACTTACAAGTTAGATGGCGAAGACCTCGATGAATCCACATTCACGACTTTCTACAATAAACTCATCAACATGACCGCACAGGAACGTCTTACTGAGGAGTATACTCCAGAAGGAGATCCGGCATATACCTTTATCTTTAAAGATACAGACGGAAAAGAAACTACGGTCAAGTATTATGAATATGATACAAACTTCTATGCGGCGGTAGTTGAGGATAAAGTTTATCTGGTGAACAAGATGAATGTAAAAGATCTGGATGAAGCTTATCAGAAGATGGTGAATCCGGATACGGAAGATGCCGAAGAAAGTACATCCGATACAGCTACAGAAGAAAATTAAATTTATACGAACCTGCCCCGCGAGTTGCTCGCGGGGTATTTTTTTGTTTGCCAGTGGTAAAAAAATCTTCCTGGTGATAAAATAGAGTCGATTTTATAATAAGCGAGGAATCAGAGATGTTATATTTTTTAAATGATTATTCAGAAGGTGCACATGAAAAAGTCCTTCAGCACCTGATCGATACCAATATGGAGCAGCTTCCTGGATATGGAACCGACCATTACTGTGAAGAAGCAAAAGAAAAGATCAAGAAGGCATGTGGCTGTGAGGACGCAGAAGTCTTTTTACTGACAGGCGGCACGCAGACCAATCAGATTGTCATTGATACGATGTTACAGCCGTATGAGGGCGTTGTAGCGGCTCAGACGGGACATGTCAGTACACATGAAGCCGGTGCGATTGAATTTACCGGTCATAAAGTCCTGACACTTCCAGAAAAGAATGGGAAAATCAATGCAGCGGACCTTAAGAATCTGATTGAGACATTTTATGGTGATGAAAATCATGAGCATATGGTATTTCCGGGAATGGTCTATATTTCTCATCCGACAGAATATGGAACACTGTATACAAAAAAAGAACTGACGGAGCTTTCTGCAGTATGCAGGGAATATAAAATTCCTCTTTTTATGGACGGAGCCAGACTGATCTATGGTCTTGTAAGTAAAGAAACAGATGTGACTTTACAGGACATTGCGAAACTCTGTGATGTATTTTATATCGGAGGAACCAAGGCAGGTGCTTTATGTGGAGAAGCTGTTGTGTTTACCGGAAACAGTATGCCAAAGCATTTTCTTACAAGAGTCAAACAACATGGAGCCCTGCTTGCAAAAGGCAGACTTACGGGGGTACAGTTTGATGCACTTTTTACAGATGATCTTTATCTCGAAATTGGTAAAAATGCTATCGAAACAGCTACCGTTCTTAAAGCGGGATTGAAAGAAAAAGGATATACATTTTACATAGATTCACCTACTAATCAGCAGTTTGTAGTTCTGGAGAACCGTAAGATGGAAGAATTAAAAAAAGATGTCCAGTTCAGCTTCTGGGAGAAGAAGGATGATACACATACGGTAGTCCGATTTGCAACCAGCTGGGCAACCAGAATGGAAGATGTAGAGAAACTTCTTTCTCTGTTATAGATTGTAAAAAGACCTTTTTTATCGTATAATATAGATATTCAGGTGATGGAAAAAGGGAGGTAGAACATGAAGAAACACAGCAAACGTCTGCTGACTGCAGCAGCACTGGTTATGACAACAACTGCCACTATTCATATTATAAATAAAGTGATCGCAGCATCCGCCTGTCTGAAGGAAATGCTGGACACTGATGTAAGAAACTATTATCATTGGCGCTTTGGTGATATTTATTATACAAAAAAAGGCAAAGGAAGCCCGATCCTTTTGATCCATGATATGCTTCCGGGTGGTTCCGGATATGAGTGGGGTAAGATCGAGGATGATCTTGCACTGGAACATACGGTCTATAACCTGGATCTTCCGGGATGCGGACGTTCTGAGAAGTCAGGAATAACTTATACAAACTTTGTTTATGTACAGGCTATCTGCGATTTTATTAAAAATGTGATCGGAGAGAAGACAGATGTTATCGTGAACGGATATGCAGTATCTTTTGTTGTGATGGCATGTCACAATGAAAAAGATCTGTTCAACAAGATTATGATGGTAAATCCGGTCAGTCTTTCAAGTCTGAAACAGATGCCTGGAAAGAAAGAAAAACTTCTCCGCAGATGTCTGGAAATTCCGGTGTTTGGAACATTGGTTTATCACATGGTCGTATCAAGAGATGCTGTTAATAACGAATTCATTGAGAATTATGCATTTGATCCGTTCCATCCGGACAGAGACCTGCAGGATGCATATTATGAGGCAGCGCACAGAGGCGGCTGTTATGCAAAGAATGTTTATGCAAATAAGGCATCCAAATATATGAATATTGATATTACCCGCGGACTGAAAGAAATCGATAACAGTCTTTATATTGTTGAAGGCGAAGCTGAGAACAATGGAGAAGCGATCGTAGAAGCATATAAGAACGTCAATCCGTCTGTTGAAGCTGTAACACTTAAAGAAACTAAGCATTTTCCACATGTGGAAGTGCCGGAACAGTTTCTGGAGCAGGTTGGAATCTTCTTCTGACAGAGCTGACTGTTCGACTTGAAAAAAAAGATAAAAGAAAGAACTCATGCTTATGTTGATTTTCACAGTAAAATGTGATGAATAACACAAGAGCAGGAGTTCTTTTTTTCTGGAGAAGTGAGGGTACATTGCCCTACTTCTGCCGTTTATATTTCGAAAGAGCCAGAATGACAGAAACAAATGCCAGAGCAAACATAACTTCGATTCCCAGAGATTTCCAGATATCTGTGGCAATATTGCCAGAAACGCTATGATATCTGGCGAGCGTTTCATTGATGTCCTCATACCAGTAGACTGGAAGAAACTGTGCTATTTTAAGTACTTTTTTATCCATAACACTCATTGGTACAAAAACACCGGACAAAAAGCACATGCCAAGAGAAACAATATTGGAAAGTCCATTAAGCATGTTGCTGTTTTTTACAAAAAGTCCGAGCAGATAAGACAGAGACAGCGAGACCATCATCATCACAAAGGTATTCAGGAGATAATAGGTCAGAACACCGGAAGCCAGGAGATCTTTCTGATACATGACAATTGCACCTGTGACGGCGATCAGCCATAAACCGACTCCGATCGTAAACATGGCAAGCAGTCCTTCAAGGTTCTGCCGGCGAATGGAAACGGATGAAGCCTGCATACGTTTTTGGATATCTTCTTTCTGAAAAGCAAGAAGAATATAGCCCATGGAATAGCACAGAACAGCCAGAAACAGATAGGGAACATAACGGAAATAATAGGTATATGCCGGTGTTTCGGAAGTGGTTTCGGTGTCCTGATACATGGAAACCCTGGAAGAAGGCTGTTCCAGAGCGGCTTTTGCAGCTTCTTTCTGAGAAAAACCAGAAGCAATGTATGTGCGCACATTATTCAGCCATGCATTGATCTGCTGGTCTACATAAAATGAAGTATAGGATCCGGGAATCTTTGTGACGGAAATCGGGTTATCCTGTACAATGCAAGTTTTATAGAAATCTTTTGGAATCTGTACAATATATTCTGCATTTCTGTAAAAAAGCTCTTCCTGCATAACAGAAGGATCACTGGAAATCTCAGAAACATTATGGATTGTTTTGAGATAGTCTGTTAAAGCATGAGAAAGAGTACTCTGATCATTATCTGCAACGGCAATATCCACTCGCGCTTTTTCAAAATCTTCCAGATGCTCTTTGCTGGCAGCTGCCTGAAGAGCCATGGCAACGGAGAAAAAAATAACCAGATATATGATCACCAGACCGATATTCTTTTTTAATATTTTCATATAGCCTTTAAATACTGTCATAGCGATTCCTCCTGATCAGTAAAAATGAAGCCATAATAAAAGCAGCGCTCATAACTGCAAGTGTGACAAGATTGCGGTAATAGCGGGCTGTATCATTGTAAACATTGATACAGTAAAATGCATCCGAAATCAGGGCAGCAGGATTGATGCGGTTGATGATCGGAGCATGTTTTTCTACGAGATCTTTCATGTTACTGTTCATGAGTCCTGCAAGAAAACTGCAGACCATGGAAATCGCAAGGATAACAGCAACTTTTATACCTTCACTCAGTTTGCCGAGACTTCCGACAAACAGTCCCACAGAAACACCGATCAGGCTTCCGAACAGTGAAATGATAAGCATTTTTCCTATTTGTCCCTGAAAATCCAGTTTCAGTATGATCCTGAGATAAATGAGTAAAATAATTACATCGGTATATCCAAGCAGAAAGGAAGTAATCTGCTCGGATAAAATCAGTTTGAGTTTATGGGTGGGAGTAACACAACGTCTTGCCGCCAGAGCTGTTAAATTGGCCTGTAACGTGATCGCGGCGCCAAAGCCGATAAAACATCCATACAGGCACGCCATGGCGATCAGAGCGTAAAAAAACTGCGAATTACCATCGATCGTTTTTCCACCCAGGGAAAGTTCCTGTACAAGATCGCGGGTATCTGCCATCTGTGAAAGTCCTTCCAGAATTCCGGAAGGATGTTTTTTCAGGATATTCTGTATCGTGTGCAGGTTGTTATTGTAACTTTCCAGAACAGACTGAAGGATACTTTCCGGAATGCCATGTGCATTAACTGTCAGAGACGGAGTCATTTCATTGTAATAGATACCAGAGATTTCCTTGTTTTTTAAAGCAGTAAGCGCTGCAGATTCATCCATCTCCTGAATGTTCAGAAGATCTGAATTACTTTTTTTAACCTGGTCTATGTAAAAGCTGAACAGTGGATTAGGGCTGGTTTCCTGCACCATAGCTACCTGAACGGTCTCAAAATCTGCATCATTCAGGTTTCCAAATGCAAAAAAGAAGAAGGTACCAAGAATCAGAGGAAAAACAAGCGGCCAGAAGGTCATATTAAAGTTACGTAATTTAACCAGAAGATTATACTTTATTAAATGCAGCATAAAAAATCCTTTCTGTGAATTTATGCATATTCATGTATAAATATACATAAATATTAATCACGAAGCTGTTTTCCTGTAATCTCCAGAAAGACATCATTCAGAGTTGGAAGTTCGGAAAAGACTCTTCCAAAAGTAATGTCCTGGCTCTGAAGGTAGTTCAGAAGACGAATCAGATTATGCTGAGCACCTGTGCAGCGGAGAGAGAGAATCTGATTTTCATAATGCACATCAAAAACATGAGAAAGATTCCTGATATCCTGAAGGTGTTTTTCTTCGAGAAGAATTGCTTCCACTGTGATCGTTTCGCCTGTTTTGATCATTTTCTTCAGTTCCTCAGTGGTTCCGGATGCAATTACCCGTCCGTGGTCCATAATTGCGATGCGGGTACAGATCTGTTCTACTTCCTCCATGTAGTGGGAAGTATAAATGATAGTGGAACCCTGTTCGTTCAGTTTCTGGATACCTTCGAGAATTTTATTACGGCTTTGCGGATCAACTGCAACGGTAGGCTCATCCATAATGATCAGACGAGGCTTGTGAGCGATACCGCAAGCAATATTCAGCCGTCGCAGCAGACCGCCAGAAAGTTTCCCGGGGCGGGTTTTACAGTAATCTTCGAGCCCGACAAACTGAATTGCCTCATTGACCAGTTCTTTGCGGCGTTTTTTATCAGAAACATATAAACCGCAGAAATAATCGATATTTTCATATACTGTCAATTCGTCAAAAACAGCGACATTCTGCAAAACAATGCCAATCTGCTGTTTGACCTGATAACTCTCAGGGGTCATAGGCTGGCCAAAGACTTCGATCGTTCCTTTGTCATATTTTAAAAGAGAGAGGAGACAGTTGATCGCGGTTGTTTTTCCGGAACCGTTAGGGCCAAGCAGACCAAAAATCTCTCCTTCATGAATATCGAGATTCAGATGATTCAGAGCAACCAGATCACCATATCTTTTTACCAGATTTTCTATATGAATCATAATAACTCCTTCCATACAAAAAGTTTAAATCATGCGTATCTGACAGGGGCAGATATGCATAAATACCGGAAGCAGACAAGTGTTTCTTCCTGACTATACTATAAGATAAATTGTGTGAAATACCAAGTGCAGGATGTCACAGAAAAAGGATGACATTTGTCACTGAGCGGAGTGAACAGTAACCATTTGTCACGGAATGGAGACAAAAATGGAGAGGTGACATTTGTCACTTTGAATATACTGGAATGTGTTATATTATAAATATGTAAAAGAAAAACGTAATAAAAGACAGGCAATGAAAGAGAATAAATTTTTTGCAGAAACCTTTAGAATGGAGGAATATGGGATATTTTCAGGATATGGGACTACTGTTTATATATAGTCTGATAGTCCTTTTGTGGAAAGAACCTGACAGGACGCTGATTTTTGCGATTCTCTGGGCGGTAATCCTGATTTGCGGAATCTATTTCATACATAGAAAAAGTACAAAAGTTTTGGTTTGTACAGTATTTGCTTTAATGGCACTTGTAGTGCCAGAAATAGAAATGTTTTATCCGATTCTGATATATGCACTGATAAAAGAAATAAACTGGCAGATGGGACTGGCCATAAGTATGGCAGGGGGAATTCTGCTGGGGAAATATGGGGATATGCACATAGAAATAATGGCAAAATATGTGGTTGGATGTCTGCTTGCGGCTATATTGGAAAGAAAAACTTATAAGCACGATAAAATGGACATTGAATTACGAAAAACTGTGGATTCAGGAGAAGAAAAAGCACTTCTTTTGTCAGAAAAAAATAAGGCGCTGGCAGAAAAACAGAATTCCGAAATTTATGCAGCAACGCTTCGTGAAAGAAATCGAATTGCAAGAGAAATCCATGATAATGTGGGACATGTGCTGTCTAGAACGATTCTGCTAACCGGGGCCGCCAGAGCCATAAATAAGGATCAGAATCTGGATAGTCTTTTAAAAGGGCTGGATAATTCACTTAATTCTGCCATGGATAGTATCCGCTCAAGTGTGCATGATCTTCATGATGATGCAGTGAATCTTCAAGAAACAATAAAGGGGATTATAACGGACATAAAGATGGAAAATGTAGAATTTGAATACGATATGTCCGAAATAATACCCAGAGAAATAAAAAATTGTTTTATCAGCATTGTAAAAGAAGCTATATCGAATGCTATGAAATATAGTTCTGCGACACAGATTAAAATTATTATGAGAGAGCATCCGGCAATATATCAGCTATGCATTGAAGATAATGGAAAAGGCTGCGCAGATTATGACAAAAATACAACAGGAATCGGATTGAAAAATATGCAGGAACGTGTAAATACATTGAATGGAAATCTCCAGATCAATGGCGAAAAAGGATTCCGTATTTTTGTTGTGATTCCGAAATAAAATAGAGCAGAATAGCAGAAAAAATGAGGATTTACAGGAAATGAAAATAGTGATAGTAGATGATGACTGCCTGGTTACAGAGGCTTTGAAAACAATCCTTGAAGTGAATGAAGACGTACAGGTGCTGGCAACAGGGTCCGATGGCAGAGATGCGGTATGCCTGTATGCAGAATATAAGCCAGATGTCTTGTTAATGGATATTCGAATGAAGAATATGAATGGACTCGAGGCTTCAGCTGAAATATTAAAAGCAGACGCAAAGGCTAATATATTGCTTCTTACAACGTTCCTTGATGATGAATATATTGTGAAAGCGTTACGCCTGGGAGCAAAAGGGTATCTGCTGAAACAGGATTATGCAAGCATTTTGCCGGCATTGAGAGCAGTGTATTCCGGGCAAACTGTATTTGGACAGGAAATTGTGTCTAAAATACCGGATTTGATTCAAAAGAAGGAAAATTTTGATTATAGTGTCTGTGAAATTAATGAAAAAGAAAAGGAAATCATCCGTCTGGTTGCAAATGGATACAGCAATAAGGAAATTGCTGCGGAAATGTACCTGGGAGAAGGGACAGTGAGAAATTATCTGAGCGCAATTCTGGATAAATTGCAGCTCCGTGACCGTACACAAGTAGCTGTTTTTTACTATAAGCATCGTTGAAAAAAGAAAAATGCAGGAATATATTATGCATAATTATGAGAAAAATATACATATTGGAGATGTGAAAAGTATAAAAAGTAAAAGAAGAGCCGTGGACGGGGAGGATGAAGTGCAGGAGATATGTGAAGTAGTAGAGGAAAATGGGATTCCTATGAAAATTGTTTTGTGAAGATGTGGATAAGTGTTGTGAAATCGGTGAATGTAAAAGACATATGTACGCGTGATGAAAACATTACTACGTGCGAGACAAAACCATTGCTGAAATAATAGAAAACAGATGAAATTTATAAAAAATGTCAGATAATAATATAACCATTCGCCGCTGTAACCATTGACATCTGTATAAACAGCAATAAAAAGATATCCTGCCATCAACTTCCTGCAGGAGTTCGCAGAAGTACTTGGTGATGTTCTGACTGCGTAATCCATAATAA
>NZ_JAJCKS010000143.1:0-239 GCF_020558815.1 Blautia sp. 210820-DFI.6.14 | reverse complement strand
GCAATTCATCATAAGAAGTAAGCTGAATTTCTTTCTTAGGTTTACGCATGATTCAACACCTCCTGGACAAGTGCTTGATAACTGTACGCACCTTTTCCTTTTGCATCGTAAGAAAAAATACTGACACCTTCTGATGCAGTTTCGGCAAGAGCTTCTGTTCTTGGAATCGTCTGATCAAAAATTATAATCTCTGCTCCATAAGCATCTCGTACTGCCTGCTTATTTCTCTTTGAATTATT
>NZ_JAJCKS010000142.1:0-239 GCF_020558815.1 Blautia sp. 210820-DFI.6.14 | reverse complement strand
AATAATTCAAAGAGAAATAAGCAGGCAGTACGAGATGCTTATGGAGCAGAGATTAGAATTTTTGATCAGACGATTCCAAGAACAGAGGCTCTTGCCGAAACTGCATCAGAAGGTGTCAGTATTTTTTCTTATTATGCAAAAGGAAAAGGTGCGTACAGTTATCAGGCACTTGTCCAGGAGGTGCTGAATCATGCGTAAACCTAAGAAAGAAATTCAGCTTACTTCTTATGATGAATTGC
>NZ_JAJCKS010000141.1:0-242 GCF_020558815.1 Blautia sp. 210820-DFI.6.14 | reverse complement strand
ATAGGGGAAATTAGCTAAAAACAGCTTTTTCTGATCTGCCCTCTTCAATTCACTTACCTTGTCCGTAATCAGATTTTTCACATCTGCAAGCATTTTTCCTGGGATACTCTCTGTGGAAAAAACAGCTTTTCCAGATATTTTTCTCTTTTTCGGAGAGCCTCTGATATGCTGAACTTTTCCTCTTTTCTTCTTATGCTGCTGTTTTTTCTCCGTCATAAACTCTGCCCTCTGTCTTTCTGCTG
>NZ_JAJCKS010000140.1:0-243 GCF_020558815.1 Blautia sp. 210820-DFI.6.14 | reverse complement strand
GCATGGAACAGATACATTAGAAGAAACAGCTTATTTTTTAGATATAACCTTAGAGAAAAAAATCCCCATTGTTTTAACAGGAGCAATGCGGTCAAGTAACGAAATCGGTAGTGATGGCTTGTATAATTTCATCAGTGCTATTTGGACTGCTTGTTCAGACGAATCGTACGATAAAGGTGTTTTAGTCGTGATGAATGATGAAATTCATACGGCGCGTTATGTGACAAAAACACATACAACGAA
>NZ_JAJCKS010000139.1:0-244 GCF_020558815.1 Blautia sp. 210820-DFI.6.14 | reverse complement strand
AAATACAGAACCAGGTGCATACATATATTTTATAGCTCTATTTTCTAATTCTCCATTACTCATCTTTAAATATTCACTTATCGAATCTCTATCAAAATTAGGCCTAGATGTCATAGCTAATACTTCTCCACTTTTTACATCAGATATAACTACTGAGCTTGGATTTTGTTCTTTATCTACTAGTTTTTCTAATTTTTTTTGAATATCATAATCTATAGTTAACTTTAAATGTCTATCATCTTTG
>NZ_JAJCKS010000138.1:0-244 GCF_020558815.1 Blautia sp. 210820-DFI.6.14 | reverse complement strand
GATGGTACTGCACTGGAGACGGTGTGGGAGAGCAGGTGGCCGCCAGATCAAAAAAGAAAACAACAGACGTAAGTCTGCTGAATATAAATACAGGCATTGGAAAGTGAGCCCTGTCGGAAACAGAGTGGAACCAGAAAAGAATCGATAAGTCCGATGCTAACCCGTATCAGCCGGGAAGTGCTGTTCATAAGCTGGTTTTACCAGTGATATAAGAAGAAAAAGATTTTTCCTCTTATATGACTGA
>NZ_JAJCKS010000137.1:0-246 GCF_020558815.1 Blautia sp. 210820-DFI.6.14 | reverse complement strand
CCTTAGGTGGTGTTTTACATAATATATCAAATTGTGGCATGCTTAGCGCCGATCTTGTGTGCAATTGATATCTAGTTTCAACTACTCTATTTATCTTGTATCTTGCAGTATTCAAACACGCTAACTCGAAAAACTAACTTTAATTGTCCTGTTTGTCTCGCGTTCTTTCGAAAAATGCACCGGCCGCGCATTATTTGTACTGCGAAAATAATTGGTACTGCGGTATCTTCATTTCATATTTTAAAA
>NZ_JAJCKS010000136.1:0-246 GCF_020558815.1 Blautia sp. 210820-DFI.6.14 | reverse complement strand
CTACTTCTTCCCCGGTACAAATGCTTGCACGAATAACTGGTTTCATATGTTCTCGGTCATATGTTTTTTTTCACGATTTTCTTTTTGAATAATCCCATGCTACCTCCCCATCTCCGAATAATTACTGTAACAAGATCAACTATTTAATTTCTGGAACATTTTTCTGCATCAATCGCAAGTACGAACATCAACGCATCCAATGCATTTCCTGGATCCTGCACATCAATAACATATGTATCAGTCATA
>NZ_JAJCKS010000135.1:0-247 GCF_020558815.1 Blautia sp. 210820-DFI.6.14 | reverse complement strand
ACACTTGAAAAATGCGAACATAAAAATAGTTTCATCAATATTCTCCTTTATAAATTCCGATTTATCTTTGCCTTATGTTATCATAATTCGGTTTAAATTGCTATAAATAGTCTTATCCCAATAATAGAAAACCCCAGAAATCATTAAGATTCCGAGGCCTTATGTTTGAACATATTTACCTTTTAATTTATGTAAGACAGATGTGGAAGTACAGCAGGAGTTAGGAATAGGCAGGACTTCTTTTTAT
>NZ_JAJCKS010000014.1:0-88001 GCF_020558815.1 Blautia sp. 210820-DFI.6.14 | reverse complement strand
AGAGCCATTGAGCAAGAAGCCCCCACTTCAAAATCAGAGATTTAAGTGGTGGGAGGATGTCACAAAGAATCCTTATGAATATCATAAGTAATGCTGTCAAATACAATAAAGAAAAAGGAGTAATACTGCTTAGCTATTATGAAACACAGGTGGATGACAGGCACATACTGTTTGAGTTTCACTGCAAGGATACCGGAGTTGGAATGAGTAAAGAATTTCAGAACCATATTTTTGAACCATTTACTCAGGAAACAGGCGGTGCAAGATCTGTTTATGGAGGAACAGGTCTTGGTATGCCAATTACAAAAAAACTAATAGAGAAAATGGGCGGTACGATTAAATTTGAAAGCGAGAAAAATGTAGGAACCACATTCATGGTACAGCTCCCATTCCTTATTTCTGCTGATATGAAGCAGGCAGAAAGCCAGGAAGACGATGTATCAATTGAAGGCATGAGAATCCTTTTGGCCGAAGACAATGAATTGAACATGGAAATTGCAGAATTCCTTCTGACAAATGCAGGAGCAGAAATTATAAGGGCTTCAAACGGTAAGGAGGCTGTTGAAGCATTTGCAAAATCAGGTGTTGGTGAGGTCAATGTAATTCTGATGGATATTATGATGCCAGTTATGGATGGCCTGGAAGCTACCAGAGAAATACGTACAATGAACAGAAGTGATGCATTTTGTTTATATATTCCCTTATTTTGTACATGGACTCTTTTATATGGAAGGTGTATAGTGGATGAAAACTATATGATAAAGATTATGGAGGCATAAAATCATGGCTGACTTGATAAATTTTGTTACACTGTTGAATGGAAAATTTGATAATAAGGATCAATTTGAGAAAATAAGTAAGACAAATCCACAGTATCCATATGCAAAGCATATCAATACAATATGTAATTCCAAAATTGCAAATCTCCCAAATGATTTCGAAGGCATATTTATGATTGAAGAGAGCTATTATTCTGTACAGGGAACTACCCGCTCTTCTTCACATTTGTTTCTTTTCATGGAAGAAAGCAATTCAATAAAACTTATTTCTTATGAGATACCGGAAGGATATGATAAAAAGAATTTTACTTACAAAATGTTTAAAGGTGCCGACTATGATCAGCTAAAGTGTTCTGCAAAATTCACTCCTGCATTTTTCAGAAAATCAGGTGATACATGGGAAGGCGGAAGTGTAAGTATGTTTTCTCCCGTATTGAAATTTTCTCTGCATGAAAAGTTCACTGAAAATCAATTGGAAGTATCAGAGTCCATGGAAGTAAATGGGAAAAGAACTTTTGGTTATGATGAGCCGATTATTTACAAACGAATAAAATAGAACATTGACAGGGGATGCTCTGCTAAAAAGATTGATTTGTTAAGAAGAGCAGAATTCCAAAAGAAAGAGGAATACGTATGAACATTGTTTTTTCATCTGATAAGAAAGAATATAATACTATTAAAAAAGGTACTGAAATACTGCTGGCTGAAAATGACGGTTTCAACCAAAATATAGAATTGTTTGTTAAATTTCAGGACAGACCAGAAATATTGATCAATAAAAGAAAAAACCAGATTCATATCATCTGTCGGGAAATATCTCATTATTACCGTGCACTTAATTATGCCATACATCATATGAAAGAGGATGAATTTCAATATCAAGAGCATGTCTGAATGGATAAGATTCGTGATTCTGCGGACATTCTCCAGCCTGAAAAAGAGGAAACTTATCAGTTTATTGAAAAGCTGCTCAGCTCAGTAAAGGAGAATTTTCTACCAACAGGGTACATCTTGGAATGGATGAGGCTGTCATGCTGGGACTTGGAAATTATCTAAAAGAAAATGGATATAAAAAAGGGTCACTGATAATCAGGGAACATTGTAACAGGGTCGTAGATATTTGCAGAAAATTAGAATTAAAGCCTATGATATGGAGTGACATGTACATTACAGCAAATTCTACAGGCGGATACTATGATCTGCCCGAAAACACGGACTGCTCCAAATGGGAGCATGTGTATAAAATCAGCATAACGGTTTATACAGGAAATCAAAACTATTCTCACAGAATGGTTTTGGTTTCCTTTTTTGCTGTTACAAATCAGTTACAACTGCATTATAGAATTTAATGTATAATTAACCTGTGAAAAGATAGTTATAAAAACATGTGAGGTAATAATTATGAAGGCAAGAATTCTTGTGATAGAAGACGAAATGTCAATCAATGACCTGCTATGTATGAATTTGGAGATTGCAGGGTATGAAACAGTAGGATATCTGGATGGAAATGAGGCATATGAAGCAATTATTCAAGATCATGCATTTCAGTGTGCACTTGTAGATATCATGCTTCCCGGAAGAGACGGATATAGCCTGTTACCGAAACTGAAGCAGTATGAAATCCCCGTAATATTTCTTACCGCAAAGGGAGATATCGCGAGCAAGATAAAGGGATTAAAAGACGGTGCAGAAGATTATATTGTAAAACCATTTGAAATGCTGGAAGTGATGGTCCGTCTTGAAAAAGTACTGGAACGTAATGGCACTGTACAAGAACAGATTCAAATTGGTGATGTCATCATTGATACTGCTAGTCGTACTGTTACAAAAATGGGCATGGAAATCTATTTAAAGCCAATGGAATATAACTGCCTCATGGTGTTCGCCAAAAATCCGAACAAAGCACTGACCAGGAATCAGATTCTGCAGGAACTGTGGAATGAAGAGTTCTGCGGAGAAACAAGAACTGTGGATGCACATGTGGGTCGTATCAGGAAAAAGCTTGGCTGGCAGGATAAGATTAAAACAATTCCCAGAATCGGTTACAGACTTGAGGTGGATTTATGAAACTCTTAATAAAGATTTTTTTTCAGACTACATGTATTATTCTGTTGGTATCGTCAGGGATCTTTCTCTATACCACTTATTGTTGGAAAAATCAGAGTATACAGAATATCAACAGTTATGAAAGCAGTATATTCAGAACAAATATCTTACAGTTTGAAAATAAAACAAGCCTTTCCGACAATCAGAAACAGAATGCCGACAACGAAATGCGCCCCCAAATAGTTACTTATGCTTTTCGGCAGGTTTTTCATGACAGCGCGGTTTTATATCTTGATGGAAAAATGACCTATAATGGAACTGTTTATGAATTCGATGTAAAAAAGTTAAGAGAATTATGTGCAAGTAAGGCAAACATGGTGGATCATGGCAGCAACAGTGATGGTCATGACCCTATGATCAGTCAGATAAATGGAAGGACACTTTTGTTATTTTACTATGGCAATGTAAATATGGGATATCAGATTGTTACTTATAAAGATATAACAGATGTAATAGAAAAAAGTCATCTGCTGTTTTTTCAGACGGGTGGATTTACTTTATCTTTGATCGTGGTGATGGGAATTATCCTTTATTTGAGCCTTCGAAAAATCACAGCACCGCTTACAAGCCTAAGAGAAGCTACGCTTCTTGTTTCTGAAGGTATTTATGATTTTAAAGTACCGTCAGAGGGAAATACAGAACTTGCGCAGGTAGGTGCAACCTTTAATTTTATGACAGGTAAAATAAAAGAACAAATTGAAAGTCTTTCTAACATAAACCGGACACAAAAACAGCTTATTGGAAGTCTGGCTCATGAGCTGAAAACCCCAATGACTGCAATCATAGGCTATGCAGATACATTGCTTACTGTGCGCCTGACCCCGGAAAGGCAGGAGAAGGCTCTGATTTATATCGAAAATGAATGTCGCAGGCTTTCAAGACTTTCTATGAAAATGCTGGAATTAACCGGACTCTACGAAGCTTCGGAAGACTCATTCAATCCAGTGGAAATACAGGTGGATAACTTCCTGAAAGAAGTAAAAGAAATCATTGATTGCAGGCTTCAAGAAAAAAATATCTCTCTTGATGTATTTTGTGAACCAAAAGAATTGGTAAAGAAGTTTGATCAGGACTTAATGATAAGTGTAGTGACAAATCTAATTGATAATGCAGTCAAAGCTTCCAGGAAAGAATCTAAAATTGTGCTTGAGGCAACCCCAGACCATCTGATGGTTCAGGATTTTGGAAAGGGAATACCGAAAGAGGATCTGGAAATGGTGACGGAACCATTTTATATGGTAGACAAATCTCGTTCCAGGGCAAAAGGAAGTGTAGGGCTCGGTCTTTCTTTATGTCAGAAAATTATAGAACTGCACGATTTCCAACTGAAGATTGAAAGCAATCCGGGAAAAGGAACTACCGTCTCTGTTTTCTGGTAATCACACTAATGTTTACATATCAGTTACAAATCGCGAAAGATTTGGTGTAATGCTTGATGATATACTTATAACAACCTTAGAAAGGAGATATTACCAGAAATGAGAAAAAACATAAAAAAGTTTGCAGGAATAGTGCTTTGTATTGGAATGTTTACAGGATGCGCACAGACCCCGGATTCTTCTTTGGTAAAGCCGAAGGGGAGCAAGGCTGTAGATGCTTATACGGAAGCGGATGATGTTAGCGGTTCTAAAGGAGAAGCATCTGAAAGCAAGAACGATGACGGTTCAGAGTCAAAGACAACCATCAGGAATCTCATTGATGCTCCTCAAAATTATAAAAGCCATGTGGAAGATGACAGTGCCAAGCTCGTGGTAAATACAGATGCAAGCGTAGAAATTCCGGAAGTGGAAAAGATATCTGCTATTTCTGTCACCGCGGCAGAAGTTACCCAGGAGCTTCTCGACCGTATTACAAACGCATTCTTCTCAGAGGCGAAACTTTATACCATGGATAGTTATTACGTGAAGACAAAGGATGAAATTAAAAAAACTCTGGATGAACTAAAAGAAGACGTTGCAAACGGAAACCTGGATCCGTATAACTATGGAACAGATGATGATGGGAATTATGTCTATGATATCTATGAAGATATTGAGACATGGGAACAGGAATACGAAACTGCTCCGGAAAAGAAAACCCTGACAGAGGCAAAACCTGTTGCCGGAAATGATTTCGATTGTATTGCACAAATGCCAGACGATTCACAATACTATTATATAACATCTTACACTGGCTCCGATACCTTGTCAGTCAAGATCAAGAAAGCAGCAAACAAGGGCGGGGAAAAAATACCGGAGGATGCAATGTGGTGTGATTACGGATATTCTGAAGAGGAAGAAAAACCCACAGAAGAATCAATCGGGCTGTCCCTGGATGAAGCAAAAAAACTTGTAAAGGAAAAAGTTGAAAAAATGGGCATCACAGATTTACAGTTTTCTAACTGGAATTACGCGGTGTGCAAAAGTTTTGAAGGCGATAATAGTTCAGGTAATTTTGGAAATGGATATAGAATTGATTATGCACGTACCATAAATGGTGTGCCGGTCACTCAGACAATTGCAGATGGTGGGGCATTGGAAGATATGGACAGCACAATGGAAACATGGTCTTATGAAAGTCTCTGTTTCTATGTCGATAAAGATGGCATAGAAAGCATGACTTATTCAAATCCCTACACAATTGGTAAAATAAAGACAGAGAATTTAAATCTTCTTTCGTTCAGCGAGGTTATGAAAATTTATGAAAAAATGATGGTGGTAACAAACGCTGATAATATGCAATATGAAAATTCCAGGGTCTATAATATTGATCGGATCGTTCTTGGTTATGCCAGAATATATGAGCCGTCTACTGACGCACACACAGGTATTTTGATCCCCGTCTGGGATTTTTTCGGCAGCATGACTTCAGAAAGTGAATATAACGGAGAAACAGAATCAAATACCAGTAAAGATCCGAATGAAAGCTTCCTTACCATTAATGCCGTGGATGGCAGTATTATAAACCGGAATCTGGGTTACTGACATGAGACAGGTATTTGGAATTGTACGGTACAATTTCTTCGGATTTTTACGCAATCCAAAAGTTATTTTTATATTTCTGTTAGAATTTGTACTTAGTTTCCTGCTTACAGGCAGAATCATGGTTGTAATGGAGACCTACGATACACCGGTACAGGCCATTGAACCATTTATCTGGACATTTGGGGATGGGATAGCAGTACTGTCCAGTTCGCTGCTCTTGCTTCTTATGTTTTCTGACCTGCCGAAGATGACACCTATTACTCCATACCAGCTGACCCGGACAACCAAGAGGAAATGGCTTTTAGGTCAATTCATTTATGTTATTCTTGTGACTGTTTTATATACGGTTTTGATGCTGTTATTTACGGCCGTGCTGTGTATGAAAAAGAGTTATCCGGGTAACCTGTGGAGCGAAACTGCGGCCATGCTTGGTTATTCAGAATTAGGAAAAAACCTGCAGGTCCCTTCTACAGTAAGGGTCATGGAAAGTATCTCACCCTATGGCTGTATGCTGCAGGTTTTCTTCCTTCTGTTTTGTTATTCGCTGACCTTAAGCTTTGTAATCCTTGTAGGAAATCTCTATAAAGGGAAGACTAAGGGGATGATTTTTGGTCTTCTTTACAGTGTCTTTGGTTTTTTATTGGACCCGAAAGTACTGGCTGCAATTTTACATAAAGAAAAATACGAAATGTATCAGGTAAATGTATTAATCTGCTGGATCAGTCCTCTGAACCAGGCAGTATACGGAAAACATAACTTGGGTTATGATCCATTGCTCCCGAAAATCTCGCATTCCTATATGTTTTTTCTGGGTATTTTAGTTCTTCTTGCAGTTTTTGCAATTAACCGGATGAAAAAATATACCTTTGAATTTCTTGGAGAAAAGACATGATCGGAAGGGGGAAAACCTGTGTGGGGTGAAACAAAACGTATGTTTTTTAATAAGAATTTTCTGGCAGCATGGCTGATAGCCTGCATTTCCATAGCCATTGGACAGACTTATCCCAGCTTAAAAAAAGCACTGACATGTGGTACTTTTATCAGTATACTGGAAGGTTCTCTAAAAAGCCAGGCAGTATCTTTTGCCATTCCGGTAGCAGCCGTATTGCCATGGAGTGATTCCATTCTGCAAGAATATAAAAGTGGATTTTTAAAGGAGATACTTCCCAGAACGACTCGCAGACAGTATATCGAAGGTAAAGTTTTTTCCATTATGGTATCTGGTTTTATGGTCTGGACGTTATCTATACTAACGGTACTTTTTATCAATTTTATTGTGTTCTATCCGCTGGAGATAAAGGGTGCTATTCAGAAAGAAGCACTTCTGGACTTACTCATGAAGGCATTTCGGACAGGACTTATCGGAAGTATCATAAGTACTTTCGGTGGAAGCTGCGGGATTTTATGGGATTCTGCTTACATGGCATATGGAATCCCTTTTGTAAGCTTTTATTTCGGAATTATCCTTCATGACCGCTATTTTAAGAATCAGATATGGTTTTATCCAGTAGAATGGATACTGGCTGATGAAAATTGGGGACCGGACAAAATAGGAGTTTGGCTATTTCTACTGTTGTTTTTATTAGTAATGCTGGGAATTCTGGGAGGTGTTTTATATGGAAGATTGGAAGAAATCTGAAGGGACATTTAATCTGGCCTGTGATCCGCAAAGAGCAAGTGGAATGATGCAGAACACCTGCGTAAAAATAGAACACGTGACCAAACGTTTCGGCGAAGACATCGTGTTACAGGAAGTAAATCTTTCCCTGAAAACAGGGAACGTCTATGGGATTGTTGGAAATAACGGTTCCGGAAAGACCGTTCTTATGAAATGCATCTGTGGGTTTCTCCCTGTAACTACGGGCACTATTTTTGTATTTGGAAAAAAAATAGGCCATGATGTGGATTTTCCTGAAAGTCTTGGAGTTATTATCGAGACTCCCGGTTTTCTTACACAATATACGGGCTTTAAAAATCTGGAGATCCTGGCAGACATGAATGGCCGGATTTCGAAGGCCGATATCCGCATAGTCTTAAAAAGGGTAGGATTGGATCCGGACATGAAGAAACCAGTCGGAAAATATTCCCTTGGAATGCGTCAACGCCTTGGTATTGCACAGGCCATTATGGAAGATCCTCTGTTTTTGATCCTGGATGAGCCGTTTAATGGACTGGATAAACATGGCGTGGAAGAAATAAGAGAACTGCTGCTGGATTTAAAAGCAGCAGGAAAAACCATTTTGCTGGCAAGCCATAATGAAGAGGACATCAGAATCTTATGTGACCACGTATATGAAATGGATGGAGGAATCTTAAGAGAAAGGACTGCCTGATAATGAGAAATTTATTTGTAAAAACGGCATTGGTATTGTGTACGACAATAATATTTCTTCCAGCTACCGTTTTTGCCACAGAGCCTCAAAACACGGAGATTACATCTGCTGAAGAAGGATTTACGGACTCAGATCCGTCCGTATCTTATGAGAATGATAACTCGTTAACCCTTGATAAAAAAGAGGATGATTCTACGAGTAGCGAACCTCCGGCAGAGGATGAAAAGACTCCTGATAAAGCTGATACCGATAAAGAAAATCCGGATCCGGATATTTTTACATCAGGAGATGACTTTGGTGATGGTTCTAAATCGAATCCTTTTCATGTTGTAATAGACAGTGATAATCCGGAGGACGGTGACGCCCCGCAGATAACAGATCCGGTTATAGACAACGGAGGGTATTCGGGCGGCGGGGGAGGAGGTAATTCAACATCAGACTCATCAAGTGAAAAAATATTACATAAACCGCAGGTATTATTAGAAGACAGCAATCTTTCAGGTGGACGATTGGAGGCTGGTTCTACAACAGAAATGTCGCTGACATTTCGAAATAAAAGCTGCAGTCAAAATGTATTTGGTTTAAAAATTTCCCTTTCTACAGAGAACAAAGGAATCGAATTTGAGAAAAACTCTTTTTATGTACAAGTCCTGGCTCCGGGTGAAGCAATTACTTTGGAACAGATGATTACTATAACAGAAAACTGTGATCCTGGACAGGCTGTCATTGCTTTTTCTCTGGATTATGAAGATTCAAAAGCAACGGCAACTACCGGTACAGAATCACTGTCTTTTCAGATCATCCAACCGGTTCGTGTTAAGCTGGAAGCTTCAGATATTCCATCTGTTTTATACACTATGGATACAGTAGAGATCCCGGTAAAAGCAATGAATCTTGGAAGAGACAAAATATATAATGCAAGTGTCAGCTTAAAAGCTGATGAATTAAGCTCAAACGATACTGCATTCTTAGGGACCATAGAGGCCGGAGATTTATCCCAGGGAAGTCTTCGCATATATGTAAAAGGAAAAACAGGAAAATGTGCAGGTCAATTAATTCTTACTTATGAGGATGCCGATGGCAAATCATATGAGGAAGAAATAAAATTTGATTCTGAAATCAAAGAAACCCAGATAAAGTCTTTAAAGGTTGAAGATGACCAGGAGAAAACCAATAACTGGTGGTATTCCATAGCTGCAGTTGTTGCAGTACTGCTTATTTCCATAATCCTGATTCTGGTCAGAAAGCTTCATAAGAAAAATATCCTTCTCGAAGAAGTGAGAAAGGCGGCTTCTCATTGAAAAGAAAAAAAATAGACAGCTTTACCTTATTTGTCATACTTCTGCTGGCATTGATACTTACATTATTAGGAATGCTGCTGGCAGGCATGAAAGAAGAAAAACGGCAATTTACTGTGTTGCTCCCACTTGGAGATCTGGCTTATGATGAAGATTTTTTGCAGAAAGCGAAGAAGATAAAAGGTATAAAAGAAATCTGGCCAGTCATAGAAGTCCCGGTTGTCATCAAAATTGAAGATTATACGGAAACAACGACTTTTTCAGGAATTGATATGAATGCGTTTGGAAAAAATCCAACTCAGAATGAATTGGGGAAGATGCCGTTGTTATTGCTGGGAAATGGTTCCCTACGGGATATGAAAGACTATAATAATCATGCCATTTCAAAAAAACAACAGGAAAAATTTCTAGAGATGGGTGAAAACCTGAATATTTTTTATTCCCTGGATGAAAAAGAGAAGGATACTTCCAAAGCCACAGATGATCTTACTACCTTATCCAGCAATTCCGCAAGAGGACCGCAAACCTCATATATGCCCTGTAAAGCCGCTGTAGTAATAGAAGGCAACGAAATCTACATACCCATTTCCCAGGCACAGGATCTCTGCAGAGAAATAGGAGAGCCTTCTGAGATCAGTAAAGTATATCTAAAAATAAATGGAAAGAATAACCTGGAGAACGCAAAGAAATTACTTTCAGGAATTTAACATAATATATAGCAAGAAGTCTCTTTCCTTTACAGATGTGCAATGAATTGTAAAAGCACTGTACGAACGCTGTAAAAGCAAAAAAGAACACTTGGTTGGTGATGCAGTTCATGGTATAATAGTATCAGTTGATAACATAAATGATAAAAAAGCTAATTTTGTAAAAAAAGAATCACAATGTACATTTGAATATCAGATTTACTGCTTTTTGATCATGTGGTTGTAATGTTCCGTACATAGCCCAGAATGGAACTAAGTGAATTTATCAATGTCTGTCCCTTTTTCAAAATCTGAGATTTAAATGATAATGTTTATGGTATGGAAAAAAGCTTTCGTTGTAGCCTATGGTTCTGCATGGAAAGTTATTGGATAAAAGATACTGATTAATACTTGGTAAAATGAGGAAGCTCACAAATGAAAAAAATTACAATTGCCTTAATTATGGTTATATCATTAATAGCACCAATTCAGACAATGGCGGAGAGTGTTACCCAGAACGGTACAATAATAGAGCCTTTGGAACAGAATATTGAACAGATCATCGATGAAATCACTTCTGAACCGCGTCCAATAAATTCTGATGCAATACAGAATGTAAAAGAATATATTAGTAAATATTTTGGCAATCTGGGATATGACAATATAGAATACCAGAAATTCGAATATAACGATGAAAACAATGAGAATGCAATAAGGCATTCCTCGCAGGCGGATGTGTTTCTGGCATCAACAGCCGAGAATGCAATTGTTGACGGCATTGGTGAAAATATCATTGTGACAAAAAACTCATCCATTGATACTACAAAAAATCTGATCATAAGTGCCCATTATGACAGTGCAGAAGATTCGGTGGGCGCCAATGATAACGGTTCCGGAGTGGCAGCAGTGCTTGAACTGGCAAGGATTTTAAAAGATACAGAGATACCGTATAATATAAAATTCATCCTGTTCTCGGGCGAAGAGAAATATATGCTGGGTTCAAGATGGTATGTTGGTAAGCTGACGGAGGACGAGCGGAAACAGATCATCGGAGTAATAAATATTGATACTATTGCAGAAAAAAGTGATCTGGGTTATATGGCGATGATCGAAGGAAACAAAAGACCAGACAATGCGGAATATGATGATGAGGGATTGAAAAAACTGGCAGAATTAAATAAAAACAGTATGTCAGAACTATTTACACCCAGTGACAGATTTTTCCTGACAATGGCAACCAACAGTGACCATTATCCGTTTGCATTAGTGAATATCCCGGCAGTATCTATTGTCCAGGACTGGCAAGATGGTTTGAACGTGAATGATAGTTCTGATGTAAAAGAAAATATGGATATACAGAGAATTGTGGAAGTGATTGATCAGGTTATGGAAGTACTTCCAACGATCAATTAAATTTATATCAAAAATCTCCCACTAATGGTAGTGCCAGATAAAAAACATTGTAGAAGTCAGTAATATTAATGTTTTTCATGGTGCTAGCACGGTGCGAAGTCGAAATAATCAAATACTGACAGAGACCAGGAGGTGGAATAATGAAAAAATGGATCGTGATGCTGGCGGTACTTGTTATGTTCTGTCTGGCGGGATGCGGGGAAAAGCCGATGACAGCAGTGTATTTTCATACAGATGATAACAGCTGGTATTTTGCGGATCTGGACACGGACACGATTTTCTCCGGAACGATACCGGATAAGCTTACGGATGAGAATGGAAAGAAGCTGACAGAGGAAGATATGACAGACGGAGATGTTTACCTGATCTATGGAGATGGTATCATGCTGCAAAGCTTCCCGGGACAGTATCCGGGAATCACAAAGATGGTACGGAAAGAACAGGGCAATCAGGAAAAGGCCGATCATTACCGGAAAGAGCTGCTTTCCATGATGCGTCCGGTGACTGGAGAGTGATAAAATAAAGCTTTTTTAGAAAAGTATTAAAAGAAAATATATATTCATTTCTTCTATATTTTGATAAACTATATATTAAGACCACTGAGAAGAATAAATTTTAATTGCTTTGTTGAACAGATTGGTATTTACAGGGAGGAATCGTATTTCAGATTCTTCAAGTACATAAGGGTTCACTTTTCGTTGTATCCTAAACGTTATCATTTCAATGAAATATCATGTGAGTAACAAATCTGGAGTTGACTAGGAGGTGATTTTATGAAAAAGTTTATGCCTATTATCTATGTTATAGCATTCGTTATTGGTATTATCTTCATCATAACAGCAGATACAGGAGTGATTACAAGTTATTATCCTGCTTTGATTGCAGGCATAATCATTAGTTGCTTTGCGGGAGTGTTCCTTGCTATCTACTTATATGCTTGGCATAAGCAATCTAAGTGAGTTATGTCAATTTCAAGTTTGTAGAATTCAAAAATTTAATATGAAATGTGAGATAGAGCGTATGGAAATAATCTATACGTTCTATTTTTTTGCCTTTTTAAGAAAAGTGATTAAGTAACTGGTTTGTAAAAACGGAACCAGAATCATCTGGATCCAAGACCACACATAATGCTTATGTGCGGTAAAGTAACACACAAGAATTTGATAGACAGCCACTCACTTTTCCGAATGTATTTACATCTTTTCTCTTGACAGGTTCACACAAATTGCCTAAACTGTACTTATTGAATAAGTACACTTATTACGATAAGTACGCATGGCGAGGTGAGAAAGTGGAGATTATCATAAGTAATAGCAGTGATAAGCCTATTTACGAACAAATCTGTATGCAAGTAAAAAGTTTTATTATGGACGGCACATTATCTGCTGGCGAAGCCCTCCCTTCTATGAGAGCTTTAGCAAAAGATTTACATATCAGTGTTATTACCGTTCAGAGAGCATATGAAGATTTAACGAGAGATGGATTTATAGAAACTGTATCTGGAAAAGGCAGTTTTGTAGCATCACAGAATAGGGAATTTATTCAAGAGGAACAGTTACGAATTGCTGAAGAACTTTTACAAAAAGTCGCAGAAATTGGTCGGGCGCATGGCATTAGTCTTGAGCAAATGACGAATATCTTAAAACTGTTTTACGAGGAGTAACGAGAGGTGACAGGCATGGATAATAACATTTTGGTACAGAATTTATGCAAGCAATTTGAGGGATTTTCTTTGGACAATGTTTCGTTCAAAGTCCCAAAAGGTAGGATTGTAGGCTTTATTGGCGAGAATGGTGCAGGAAAAAGCACTACTATCAATCTGATATTAAATGAACTAAACAAAGATAGCGGACAGATACAGGTCTTTGGAATAGACCACACAATTCCAACAGTCAAAGACAATATTGGCGTTGTTTTTGATGAATGTAATTTTCATGATGTGTTTACAGCCACAGATATTGAAAAAATCTTAAAAGGCATTTATAAGACATGGGATAGTAACCTCTTTTTGCAATACTTGAAAAAATTCAAAATCCCAACCAAGAAAAAGATTGGTGCTTTTTCAAAAGGAATGAAGATGAAACTTTCCATTATCTGCGCTATGGCACATAGACCTCAACTGTTGATTTTAGACGAAGCGACAACGGGTCTTGACCCCATTGTGCGTGATGAAGTGTTAGACCTATTTTTGGAATTTATCCAAGATGAAGATTGCTCTATCTTCTTTTCATCGCATATTACTTCGGACATACAAAAAATTGCAGACTATGTGATTTTAATTCATCAGGGAAAAATCATTTTCGAGGAACAGAAAGATAATCTTGTTTATAATTATGGCGTGGCAAAGTGCGGAAAAGAAAAATTTGCACAGCTTTCCACTGATGATTATATCATACACCGAACTACAAATATGAGCGTGGAGTGTCTTGTTCATAACAAAGAAGCATTCAAACGAAAATACAAAAACATCATTGTGGATAATGCCACATTAGAAGATATTATACTTTTATATGTTAAAGGAGGCACATCATGCGAGGATTGATATATAAAGACATATCCATTTTCTTCAAGAGTATTGATAAGAAACTTATTCTGATTGCAACAGCAGCTATTGTTCTGCTTATTTTCAATGCTGGAATTTATGCTGGCTTATTTGCTTCCGTTATGTTTGCCATGACAATCGGTATGCAAAATATTATGAGTTTCGCAAGTGATGAAAAGGCAAGCTGGAAAAAATATCAATTAGCTATGCCGATAAGCAATTTTACTGTTGTTGCAAGTAAATATGTTTCCGTAATATATACTGTTGCAATCAGCATTTTGGGAAGCATTGCGTTCAATAGTTTATCCAGCATAATTTTTCAAAACTTTGATATGCTTATCTGGTTATTTTCGATTGCAGCAGCAATTATTATCCCATTATTATGGACAGGAATTTGCTTGCCATTAACTTATTGGTTTGGTTTTCGTTCTGCGCAAACTATGGGCTTGATTGTGGTAATTCCAATGTTTTACTTTGTAAAATATTTTGAAGATGGACCGGGAATGGCTACTATGGTAAATTCTGTTCATTCATATGTGCTAATCACAGGGATAGCGGCAATTTTGATTTTTGGAATTTCCCTCATAATAAGCACCATTGGATATAGTCGTAAGAATTAAATCTGCAATTACCATTCAAAAATATCAAACCCAGCCGAGCCAGTCAACGGCAAGTGAATGGGCTGCGCCCACCGTTGACAGCCCCGTCTGTCCCTGCTGGTGGGTAATCAAGGGGCGACAGCAAAAAGTGCTGCCGTCGAAGAAAGGGGGAGTTTCCATGACCGAACAGGAAGCCTATCAAGAACATATCCGCTATACCCATGATACCTATTGCCGGATTGTTATTCGTCATGCGTCCTTTGACGCTGCCCGTATGTTGGCAGCAAGGTGGAAACGGGAAATCTCCCTTGAATATTTGACCGAAGAAAAGTTTGTCCCGCTAAGCACCACAGATGAGTATTTTCAAGTGCCGGACTATGGAGAAACCTATCCGTTTTCTGTCCGGGGGCAGACGATACTTTTAGACAGCCGTTCCCTTGCAGCGGCTCTTGCCCGGCTGCCGGAACAGACACAGGAGGAAATCTTTTTGTATTACTTCCAGCACTTGACGCAGAAAGAAATCGGAGAACAAAGAGGCTGAAAGAGAAAATGGAGGTGTTGTCCCATGAGTAACCGGTTTCTCCCCTATGACACGATTATAGAGGCACATGAGGGTGATCCGAAAGCGGTAAAAGCCGTCCTTAACCGTTCACCGGATATATCCGCTATTTCTCTAAGATGAACGGTTATTATAACTCTGATATGGAGGATTACATCAGAACAAAGCTGATTGAAAGCTTGTTTAAGTTCCGGCTTGACCGATAGCATAAAGCTAAAGGACAATTGATCTTTACATCACATAACTTACGCCCATTGGAAATCCTTGAAAACGATGCTCTGCTTTATACGACTGTGAATCCTGAGAATTGCTATATAAAATCTACTTATATCAAAAATACGCAAAATACCCGGTTATCTTATTTGCGGACAATCAAGCTTAGCGGGCAAAAAGAAAAACTCTACAATGAAACAAATATATATGAGATGGAGCTTGCTATGAGGCGGGCAGGATGGGACTACAAATAACTAAAAGGCCACAGGAATCAGGCAATTATTATCACCACCAAATCCTTCTGTTATACAGGCTTCATCGTGTAGCTAACCTCATTGAATGAATTTATTGTTAAATATTCGTGCAAAATATTTTTTTCTTCGTGCAAATGGCATATACTATAATTGCCAGCAGAAAGGGGTTGATCGTATGGCTAGAAATACCACAAACATCAGTATCCGCATGGACGCAGATTTGAAAGCGCAGGCGGACGCACTGTTTACTGAACTTGGCATGAACCTGACTACGGCGTTTAACATCTTTGTGCGCCAGTCGCTTCGTGAAGGCGGCATTCCCTTTGAAGTAAGGCTGGAACAGCCGAACAAAGAAACGGTTGCTGCCATGCTGGAAGCGGAAAGGATTGCAAAAGACCCGTCTGTAAAGGGCTTCAATGACCTTGACGAGTTGTTTGCTGACCTGAAAAGATGAAAGAAACCGATATGCGACGCTATTGCAATTAAGGTAATATTGACATAGAATTCCATGTATTATAGAATGGTATCTGTAAAAAGAAGGCATGAAGAAAGCAGCTTTAAACGGGCTGCTTTTTTTGTGTCTTCTTTTGTCTTTCCTGAGTACCGGAGGAAAAGGAGTTTTCTGGATGGAGCAGAGAAGACAAAAATAAATAAGAACAGGAGGAAGTATATGGAGGATACCAAAAAAACAGTTTTGGCGGGAAACGGGGAAAAAGATGTTCCGCGTGCAGTCTACGATGGTGTTTTGACAATCGATGTAGACGCGCAGGTTGAAAGCATGGAGGAACAGGAAGAAGCCAGATGGCATCAGCTTTTGAATGCACATCGTACCAGAAAGATCCTGACGGGCCAGCTTGGGGGCATTGAAAAACTGGAGAGTGGATGGATGGTTGCTGTTACATACTTTAATGGTTTCCGGATCATTATCCCAATGAATGAAATGATGATCAACCTTCAGGGAGACGGGCGTGAAAACGCGGATACCTTAAACCGTCAGGTCCGTATTGCTAACAACATGCTCGGCTGTGACATTGATTTCATCATCAAAGATCTGGATAACAAGAGCCGGAGTGTTGTAGCATCCAGAAAAGATGCAATGCTTAAAAAGAGGCAGACTTTTTACCTTGGGGAAGATACAGAAAAACCAATGCTTTATGAAGGCAGGATCGTAGAAGCAAGGGTGATCGCGGTAGCTCCCAAGGCAGTCCGCCTGGAAGTCTTTGGTGTAGAAGTATCTGTCCGGGCCAGAGACATGGCCTGGGAGTGGATGGTAGATGCCGGAGAAAAATTCCAGGTAGGTGATCTGGTGCTGGTCATGGTCAATAAGGTGGAAGCAAGCTCTGTTGACCAGATCATTATAGAAGTGGATGCAAAGAGTCCGACAGCCAATATCAATAAAGATAACCTCCGGAAATGCCATAAACAGGGAAAATATACAGGGATCATTACGGAAGTCTATAAGGGAACCTATTTTATCCGCCTTGATATCGGAGTCAATGCCGTGGCACATTCCTGCAATATGTCCGCACTTCCGGGAAAGAAAGATAAGATCGGATTTGTGGTGACCCGCATCAACGACAACTATGAAGTGGCAGAAGGCATTATCACAAGGCTTATCAAAAGAGCTTCCTGAAAATGTTTTTATGATTTTCAAAGAATTCTGTTGACACAGAAAAAGGGATTTCTTTAACATCGGAGATAAAGATGGAAAGGAGTGACGTCAGATGGCAAAAAAGAAGAAAAAACAGATGCGGGAAACCTTGTACTGTCCATATTGCAAAAGACCCGGGGTACTTAGGCCGGCAGCCTATGTCTATGGGGATAACAACCTGGATCCGGAGAAATACCTGTATGTATGCAGCGGCTATCCTTCCTGTGATTCATACATTGGGGCACACAAAAAAAGTATGCGTCCCATGGGAACCATGGCTGACAGCAATCTGCGTAATAAGCGGATCGAAGCACACAGAGCTTTGGATGCAATCTGGAAAAATGGTTATATGACCAAACACAGCACATATATCTGGCTTCAGAACCGTTTGAATCTCCGGGAAAAGGACACACATATCGGGAAGTTTTCTTATTACCTGTGTGAACAGACCATCCGGGAATGTACAGACTATATAAAAAGCCGAGAGGAAAAAAAGAAATCCCCGGATAAAATAAGCGTGGCATGACGGAAAGGATGGATGCCCTTGAGACTACAGGCGACAGAAGATGATGTATATCATCTGATGGACCTTAAAGAACAGTATTTTATTATGACAGCAATATGCAGTGTGGCAGAGGGAATCAGCGCATACTTTTTCATATACCAGAAAAGATGCTGGGATCTTGCATATTTGTGTACTGCACTGGCGCTTGCGATAATCCTGCTTCTTCGTCAGGCCATAAAAATCAGCCGGAGGATCATGGAGGCAGAAAACTGTTATATGGCACTTGAAGAGGACAGCCTGGCAGTCTGCCAGCCGGAAAAAAACGGAAAATATGAGTCCTGCAGGATCTTTTACGATGAGATGGATAAGATCGTAGAAGGAACCAGACGGGGAGTTCCGGAATTTTATATCGTGATCCGAAAAGAAGGGAAAGAACAGAAAAGCTTTTTCCTTTTGGATGAAGAAGAACAGGAACGGGATGTTTTCTGTGTACGATCCTTTGGCTTTGACAATCAGGGATTCATGGAGTTTTATCGGAAACTCAGGTGGATCGTACCGGGAAGAACAAGGATTATCGGGACCAAAACACAGGAAGTATGGAAACTGCGACGGCCGAATATCGGAATCTGTACGGCAGCAGGCATGCTTTTGGGGTATGTACTTCCAAAACTCCTGGAAATGATGATGTATGGGTAACAAGTTATGAAAGAAAACAGATCAGAAGCAGAGATTAGAAAGAGTGAAAATGACAAGGAGGAAATGTCATGAGATGGTATACAGCAATCGGAATGAAAAAAGATGATGCAGATGGAAGGTTTTGTGTCTGGGTAGATGGGGAAGAAAAAGTACTTACAGAAATGGAAACTATTTTGTGGGCTGCGCTCACCTGGTCTTTCTGTGAAGAGGATAAGGTCCATTCCCAGATGCATCGTCTTCTTGTATTTAGCCTTGGAGAAAAACAGGCACAGGAATGGGCGGACAAAGAGGATTTTCAGTTTTGCCTGAACCGTCTGGTAAAGCGGGGCCTGGTTGTGCTGACAGAAGGATGTACCAGAGAGGAAGCTGTATACAGCATTATCAGCCGGTCAGTCATGTCTCCCATGGCCTTTTCACGGACAGAACGCATGAAGCATTTTATGGAAGCCCTTTCCATGGGAAAAGGACTGAAGTTTTCACTGAGGGCTTTTAAAAAGCCGCTGCTTACAGAAGAGGAATACCAGATACTTTCCAATCTTCAGAGAGAAGGGGATGTTTCCTATCATCTGAAATGCTTAAAAGAAAAGGCAAAAAGCAGGGAACCCAATTTGGCAGATTCCCTCCAGGAGCAGATACAGAGGGAATTTATAATCCGCGTAGCGCAGCTTTACTATAAGAAACAGCTTGTGATCGACTACATAAGAAGGGAGGACTGCCTTGAAGCAAACGGAACATCCGTATTGGCACAGGCTGTATAGATGCTTGGAAGATTTTGGAACACGTTATCAGAATATACCGGATTTTTTTAAGGACAGGATCCAGCGATATGGTATCCTGTCTCTTTTTATCCTGCTTTTCGGATCATTTATGGGAACATGGATGAAAGATAAAACTTTTATTTTCTGGTCTTTTCTGCTTGGGATTATCGGGTTTATAAGAACATATCTTATTTTCCGCACCGCGGATAAAAAGACCTATGAAATCGTGGAAGGGCTGGTAACCGGGATAGACGGGAAAAATCCCTTTGCAAGATTACGGAAGATCCGGGTAAGTGATCCGACCGGACGGCAGAGTGAACTTTTGCTGGATAAAAACGTAAAAGTTTTGGAGGGAAAACGCTATCGGTTTTATTTTGGCATAAATGAAAAGAAGCTGGTAGGAATCCGCCGGGTGGATGCAGCACTCAATAACGGGACTTTTTTGGGAAACGAAGAAATATAAGAGTAAGAGATCCATTTTATAGCAGGGAGGGGAGCACCAGGCATGGTTCGATTCCATGCTGCCCTGTTTCCGCAAAAGACTATTGCGGGAAATACAGCAAAGGAGAGAAGGATATGTCAGAAACACTACAGGGAACCGTGAAATGGTTCAGCGCACAGAAAGGATACGGCTTTATCACCGGTGAAGACGGGATTGATTATTTCGCCCACTTTTCGGAGATCCAGATGGATGGATACCGGAAATTAAGCGGCGGTCAGCCGGTCCTTTTTGAAGCAGGGACGGATGCCAACGGGCGAAGCCTTGCCAAAAATATTTCACCGGCGGATCCAAACGCCGAGTAAGACGTTTTCATAGTGCATGTACAGATCACCTATTCCCCTCAGATACATGCACGTATGCAGACGGATGAAAAGACAGGCGGTATCATGCCGCCTGTCACAACATGTAGCAGAATAATAAAGATAACTCACACAATAACACAATATATAGTTAAAATTAATTGACAACCACAAAATGTTGTGGTAGTCTTTAAATGAAAAATAATTTAACAGTCTATAAAAGACTGTGGTTATTCTTTAGTTCCGGACATTCCGGAAGAAACACTTTGGGGCGGTCTTGCCCTTAATGAGAAAAATGGATATGCAAAATATAAGGAAGATGCAAGAAGGAAAGAAGATTCTTTTTGTGTCTTTTTTTATTGCATAAAAAGCAGAAAGGAGGAGCACGAATGAAACTGTCAGTTAAGGAAACTGCAAAAAGAAATACCTTAAGAACATCAAAAAAAGAAAACACATTGTAAAATCAGGAGGGGCGATTATGGAGACAATTAAATGGGAAAACGCAAATGCACTGGAAATTGGAATGCTTATGGAGATGGCAGAAGACGGCTATGTATTTTGCATCGAAGATGGAAAGATACAGGCTGTTGAAGTCCGGATTTTCAGCTAGCGTGGAAAGGCGGACATTATGTATTATAAAGATGACTTTTATAAGGAGTTCCGGACAGAAAAGGAACTGTGCGAGTATCTGGAAGAGATAGACAGCCGGGCAGAATGGATCCGGATCACCAGTAAGAAATTAAAGGTGGCAGCTGCAGGAGAGGAAACCTGTACAGAGGTTCCGGGTATTTCCCTGGAAGCACTGGAAAAAGATACCTTATCTCATTCCAGGCTGGTTCTTATCCTGCCCGAGAGGATCTGTTATATAGGAAATTCAGCAATCAAATCGTTGAAAGGACGGGCCAGGATTGATGGCAAAGCCCTGGCAGATGTCGATAAGAAAACACTGGCAGAGATCTTGAATAAATGTCTGAAGGTTGCAAGAGGAAGAGCACTGATCCGTTTCTGTGAAGGAAAAATAAGGGCAGTCCTGTCTGGTGATGAAAAAGATTATGCCATCATATCCATGCCGGATATGTACATGGTTACCTCGGCATATATCCATGGGGACTATGAGAAGGCAACGTTTTTAAACGGCTATGCAGACCATTATTCTGTTACGGCGTCCTGGCAGCTGGAAGATACGAAACTTACAGATGTTTATAAGGAACTGATGCAGAATTATGGAAGAAAGACTGATAAGGACATAAAAGCAGTTGTACGGATCACTACGTCAGACGTTGGTGTGTCCGGAGCGAATATTTTTTATTCCCTGCAGGAGCCGACAAGAAATGTAATCCTTGGCAATGCCCTGAAGGTTACGCACAAAAACTGTAAAGGAATGGAAGATTTCACGGAAAACATAGAGTCGATCTTTGATTACTACCGGGAAGTCTTAAAAGGGGTCATGCGGCTGTGTGATATCTGGATCGAGCATCCGGCAAATGCCATGGCAGGGATCATGAAGCAGGCGGGATTTGGAAAAAAACTGCTTGCAGAAACCGTGGAGCAGTTTAAGGCTACTACTGGGAATGAGCCATGCAGCGCATACGAGATCTACTGCGGGATCTGTGAATCCATTACCATTGCAAGGCAGGAAAAGACGAATGAGAGAGGACTT
The DNA here is from genome assembly GCF_020558815.1 of Blautia sp. 210820-DFI.6.14. Classification (NCBI taxonomy): domain Bacteria; kingdom Bacillati; phylum Bacillota; class Clostridia; order Lachnospirales; family Lachnospiraceae; genus Blautia; species Blautia sp. 210820-DFI.6.14. The sequence continues at coordinate 66,185 of NZ_JAJCKS010000014.1, read as the reverse complement.
TTAGCTCTGGAAGAAAAAATTGCCGGCTGTGTGTCAAAACGCTGGCATGAATATGATATTCCTGGCACTGTAAAATACTAACAGGATTTAAAAGAATGGAGACAGCATGGACTGTCTTTTTTTGATGGGAGGAAAACATGAAGGTTACGAATGGAAAAGATGTGGCAAGGCTGCTGGTAGATGAATACTTGAACTGCCATCCCACCGGACACAAAAAATTTATGGAGTCCATGGCAAAAGAGCAGCAGGAAATAAAAGACAATTACACTTATCTTGGGTTTGCCTGGCTAAAAGGTCTTTCAGAGGTCAGATATTACGACCTTCGAAACGAAGCCTCGAAACTGATGGCCGATGATCTGTGTCTGCATGTAAAGGAACAGCCAGAAAGGGTGCGCCTGGTGTATGAAGGTGCAGAGGAAATGGAGATCAATCCTTCAGATGAAGAGCAGATGGCAAAAATGTTTACCTGCTACCTGCTTGCAGGAAGTATGGACGGATATGGGGAATTTGTGGATTATGCCCTTGATACCCACCGGACACTGCAGCAGAACCTGACACGTTTTTTTGTGGAATGGTTTGCAAAAGCAGAAAAAGGCTCTGCATTTTTAAAACGGGCAAAGATGGTGTATTCCAGGTATTCCCTGCCATACATCTAAATTACGGAGGTATGTGATGGATAGAAAACTTCCGGACTGGTTAAAAGAGAGCAGGGAGGCAGAAAAACTGATCGCATGGCTGAAATCGCCGGATTGTGAAGTAAAAGAATTTTCCGGACAGCTGTTCATAAAGGCAAGATATGGAAACTGTTTCTTTTTCTTTGACTGTTTAAAGGAAAACAGAAAAACAGACCGGAACTGGTGTGCCGTGATCCACATGCCGGAGTATTCCCTTTATGAAGCAGAAGATCTTTTTCTGAAGCCGATCGGGATACCGGATGATTTTGGTTTTCCTGTGCGTGAGGATCTGATCCCGAAACTGGAAACACAGATAAGCCGCATTGGAAAGAAACTTATCCGGGAACAATGGGATGAACTTTTGTTAAAAGGCGGGTATACAGCTGCACAGATGATCCCGGAGATCAGCAGGGTTTATATCCAGCTAAATGCAGACCGTTTTATTAAAAAAGGAAAGCGGCCGGAGGATCTGATCTATCAGCCGCAGTTTCATTTTGCGGATATGAAGTGGGGATTTTCTGACTGGATGTTTCTGGAATATTTAAGCAACCCACAGTGGGCAGCAGAGCTTTTCGCCCAGAAGTGGTTGCTTGAAAAACTTCCGGAGATCTCAAAAAAGAAGATCTGTATCGGATGTATCCGGGAGGAAATGGAAGAAATGTTAAAAAAGACTGGGACAGGGCCGGAGGTAAGCCTTCCGCGTTCTGCTTAGTATAAAAAATGAAAAAATCAGGAGGAAACGAATAATATGGGTAAATACAATTACATGAATCTGAACCAGAAGATGATCAGGATTAGAAGAAAGGTGCCGAAGCTGATCCGCAAACGGTACAGTGAGGACGTTACTTATGATTTTGTAAAACTGGATGATATCTATGAATGCCTGACACCGGCCCTTAATAAATACGGGGTCGATTTTGACATCTTAAGTGAAAGGCCGACACAGATGGACGAACAGGGCAATTCCGTGTTTTTAAAGGAAATGGGAGCACTCTGGAGATATGAGGCTGACCTGGAGCTGTGCTGGACCAATGCTGACCGTCCGGGAGACAAGGTACGGAGCTTTTTGCATGTCATTGGAACCAATGAAGCACCGGATAAAGCAAAAGGTGCGGCATGGACGTATGGCCTGAAGTATTATTTCTTAAATAAATTCAACATCATGCAGGCATCTGGAATAGACGATCCGGATATGCGTGGGACGGAAAAAGAAGAAATGCCGAAGCAGGAAGCTTCTGTAAAACCGGAAAAACTGAAAAAGAAACAGGAAAAGGCAGAAAAAAAGGACACAGCCGCAAAGCAGGAACAGGCAGAACCGGTTATGGAAAAGAAAACGAACCGTAAACTGCGTGATGGAAATGCCATATCAGAAGGTCCTGTAAAAGTGGAATATGCAGTGACGGATACAGAAGAAAACCTTCCTGGACAGATGACTTTTGGAATGGAAGAAAGTGAAAGCGGACTGGAAGAATTTTCCGATGAAGAAACCAAAGCGGAAGATCCGGTTCAGACCGAGGAAATCTCCGTAGATGAGGAAATTACTGCCGAGACGGATGCAGACGGTTTCCGTGCAGTAAAAGAAACGGATGAAGTTCCATTTGATGAAGATGAGGAGATTTCTTTTGATGCAGAAGAAGAGGAAGAAACACCAGAAGAGACTGCAGAGAAAGTGTTGGAGGATATGGCTCACGAAGAGGATGCAGAGGATGAAGTGAAATGGGCAGAAAAGGTTATCTGCAATTTTGGTGTCTATGCCGGAACCCCTCTTGGGGAAATGATGCAGGATGCCAGAGGTTACCAGACGATCAAATGGCTGGTACAGCGTTACAAAGGCCAGAATCAGGAAATACAGAAAGCTGCGAAGATTCTTTTGGATCATGAAAAGGAAATGCAAAAAGCAGCCTGAAAACAGAGAAATAGTTTGAGGTGGCTCCGGGAACGGGGCCATCTTTTATGAAAAGGAGGAAGGCATGTATGCCAGAGAATCGTTTACGATCGCAGAAGTAGCAGATCTTTTGTCAATCCGAAGACTGAGTGATTCTTACCAGGACGAATTTCCGGTGGAATGTCCTTTTTGCGGGGATTTAAGAGGAAAATGCAGTTTTTGCATCCGTAAAAATGGAGAACTGAAAAATGTTTACCATTGCTATCATTGCGGAGCATCCGGAAACATGCTGACACTGTATGCGGAACTATCCGGCATTTACGGGAGAAACCGGTATAAAGAAGCCTACCGGGAGATAAAGCAGGCACTTTCTTTTTCTGGAACGGATAAAAGACAGCAGTCCACGACACGAAATGGGTTCGCTTCTATCGTTTCTAAAAAGAAACGCATTTCCCTTACGGAAGAGGAATGGGATTACCGGGACCATGTATATAAGGAAATGCTCACTTTTCTTAAGCTTAAGGAAACACACCGGAGGAACCTTCTCCTGCGTGGGCTGACGTTAAATGAGGTCAGACAGATGGAAGAACGAGGTTTTTTAAGTACGGATGAGGAGAATTCCGTGGCCATTGCCAGAAAGCTCTTAAAAAAGGGATTTCGCCTGGATGGGGTTCCTGGATTTTTCATCAACCGGGATGGTGACTGGGAGGCTGCTTTTTATAAGAAGAATAACGGGTATCTTTGCCCGGTCCGGGATGGGAAGGAACGGATCATAGGATTCCAGATCCGGCTGGATATTCCTTTAAAAGAACGGAAGTACCTCTGGTTTACCAGCAGCGGCTTAGAAAAAGGCACATCAAGTGGCAGCCCGGCAGGAATGTTTGGGAAAATAAAGGATGGCACGGTTTACGTAACGGAAGGGATCTTAAAGGCAGAGATCGCATGGATGTGTACAGGAAATCCTTATATCGGAGTCCCTGGAGTTTCCAATCATAAAGGACTGGAAACTGTCTTGCGAAAACTGAAAGAGCAGGGGTTAAAAAGAGTTTACGAATGTTACGACATGGATAAAATGATGGAATTGTCCTGTAAGCACGATGAAAAAAGTGCGTGCCGGCAATGTGAACATGGAATTTATCTGTATCATGGAGAATGCCCCAGAAAGCGCAGAAAGCGGGACATGATCCGAAAAGGCTGTATAAAACTATATGAGATCTGTGAGGAACTGAATGTATCCTGCAAAAGAGTCACCTGGGATACCGATGCATCCGGTACCTGGATGGAACACTACAAAGGCGTGGATGACTGGATCCTTCAAAAAGAGGAAAAAGGAAACAGAAAGACGGCATAAAATGGTTTGGTCAGATAAAAGGGAAACTGGAATTTTTTTCAGTTTCCTTTTTATCTGGCTGAAAAAGCCGGAAGAAAGGAGAAAGCGATGCAGATAAGAGATGGACCAAAAGAAAACTGCAGGGAAAAAAGCGATCATGAAAGGAGAACGTGCACTTGGAAAAAAACTGGAAGAAAAGATGGATGGCGGGTGCGATGGCTTTTGCTCTGTGCTGCACTACGCTCTTGCAGACGGGAGCTTCTGCAGTATCCGCCGCTGAGGTGGGAGGCGTTTCCGCACAGAGCGAGACGCAGATCGAGGTACAGACAGAAACGCAGACAGAAACGCAGACAGAGAAAAGCGAGGAGGAACTGATCGAGGAAACTGTTGCTGATCCGGAACTTGCGCTTATGGTTACCGAAGGGGAAGCCTTTGATATCCAGAATGATTTTACAGGACTGAAACTCTCTGAAGGAGACCATGTGGAACTGAAAAAAGCAGCAATGGAAGACGGGACTGTATTTGATTATAACCATGCGGGGACCTATAAATGCGTATATCTTGTTACGCCCGCATCGGGGGAAGCCTATCTGGTTGCCAGAAACATTACGGTGACACCAAGGGAAGCAGAAACAGACGGATCCAATGGCGGCCAGGAACAGGAAACCGGCGATGACGAACCGGAGGCAGACCCCGTCCTCTCGACTATAAGCCCGGAAGATGCCCCGGAAACTCTGGAAGAGCCGGAAGAAACGGAGGAGCCAGAAGAAGAGGAAGCAGAAGGATTTTCCGATGAGGAAACAGAGGATGGAAGCCATCAGGTTGACATCGTACAGGGAAATGAATTCAATATTGAACTGGACCACGAGGACGGACGTTACCAGACGGGGGATACGGTCAACTTTTCCGGTGATATCCCTCAGGGAAGCCTGATCGCAGTGGGAACAAGTCTTGTCGAAGCAAACCAGACAGAGAATACCGAAGATCTTCTGTATGCAGAAGTAAGCTACGATGAGGGAACAAATTCCTTCAGCTTTGAGATGCCGGAAGATGATGTTGCATTAAGTGTGCTATATGACCAGGCTGAGGGCGGTATTAGTACCATGGCAGCTTCCGATGGAGACTTGTGGGATGATTCAACAGACATTGAAGCTAATACCTATTACTATTATTCAGATGGAAAACTGCATCCTTTTGATTCTGTTATGGGACAGGGCGGAAATGATTCCTATAAGTATATCCGTTACAAAACAGGCGGAAAGACTTATACCGTCTATGCATACTGCATGCAGCACAGTAAACAGTCCCCGCCAAGTGGAACGACTTATAAAAATATGGTCGAACTGGATGAAGGCGGCGATGACCGTTATTTAAGGAAGGCCATGTTTTACGGATATGGCGGTCCCGGATGGGGCGGCACATTCAACGGCTATAATATCAAATCCATCATGGAAAAATACGGCTGTTCCTCCGAGACCCGTGCAATGCAGCATTATCTGGTCGATTATTTATATGACGGGGAATCCGGATTTGGCGGCTCCCTTTCGACAACTGCCAAAAACATGTTAAAAGAGATCAAGGCAGCCCTTGCAAAGATGCCGGATCCAACGACCATGGAGCTGACACCTGGGCTCAGTGCTTCTGCAAATGGAAACCAGAGCCCGACCTTCACATGGAAGGCAAACGCAGCTTTTGTGATCACGGTCCATCTGGAAAACGGGGTCTCCCTTGTAAATGAGACGACAGGGAAAACCGGGACCGGAAATGTGAGCGTAAAGGGCGGTGAAAAATTCCATCTGGAAGCAACCACCCAGAATATTGGAAGCCTGAAAGGAAAATATGCGATCACATCCAACTATCCGCTTAATTTCCATGCCATGCTCTTAAAGCTGGCGAACAGCCAGGATATCGGATTTGGATATTATACCGATACACTGGAGCTGAACCTGGAGGTAGACTGGCCGGATGAAGCAACGGTCAAGATCATCAAAAAAGATAAGGGAAGCAACGCGCTCCTTGCAGGTGCCGTTTACGGCATCTATGCAGATGAAGCCTGCACGAAACTTATCAAAAAAATGCCGGCAACAAATGCAAAAGGGGAATCCGAAGTAAAGATCACCAAAACACAGGATACCGTTTACCTTCGTGAGATCTCAGGCCCGTCCGGATATGTGCTGGATACGAAAGCCTATGGGGTAAAACTGGTCGTAGGGCAGACCGCTTCCAAGAACTTAACAGATAAAGAGCAAAAAGGTGCACTCACCATTTATAAAGAAGGAGAAGTGCTCACTGGAGCTGCCGTCACGGAAAATGGTGTGACATTTACCTACGAAAAACGGAAATTGAAAGGAGCCGTTTACAGTGTTTATGCAGGTGCAGATATCAAGGCGGCAGATGGCACCCTCATCTATAAAAAAGGTGCGCTTGTCAAGGATAATCTGGTTACCGGAGATGACGGAAACGTTACGTTAAAGAATCTCTATCTTGGCACCTACACTGTAACCGAGACGAAGGCTCCGGATAATTATGTATGCAAAGGAGAGTCCAAGACGGTTGAGCTTGTGTATGCAGGCCAGACCGTAGAAGTGCAGACCGGCAGTGCCACCTTTTTAAATGAACGCCAGAAGGCCGCTGTCCGTGTGGAAAAACAGGACGAAGAGACCAAAAATCCGCTTTCCGGAGGTATTTACGGGCTGTATGCAGCAGAAGATATCAAAGTTGATGGTAAGACCGTTGTTCCCAAAGGAACACTGATTGAAAAAGCAACGACCGGAGCCGATGGAAAAGCTTCTTATAAAGCGGAACTTCCGATCAATTACAGCTACAGCATCCGGGAGATCCAGGCACCGGAACTTTACCTTAGAAACAGTGAGAATACTTACACCTTCACTTTTAAGTTTACCAATGATAAGGAAGAAAAGGTAAACTTTAGCCATACCTTTACAAATAAGCGTGTAAATGCAACGATCGACCTGGTAAAAGAAGACAGCGAGACAGGAAACAGCGCACAGGGAGATGCCGTATTTGAAGGAGCCATTTACGGGCTCTATGCAAGGGAAGACATTAACCATCCGGATGGCAGGAGCGGAGTCCTTTATAAAAAGGACGAGCAGGTAGCTACCCTGACGACCGATAAAGAGGGAAAAGCAAGCGTAAGCAACCTGTATCTTGGAAAGTATTATTTGAAGGAGATCACGCCTCCAGTAGGTTATCTTCTGGATGAAGAGGAGCATGATGTAAACTGCGACTACGAAGGAGACCAGGTAGAGACGGTAAAACGAAATACCGTTTCCAAAGAAGACGTGATCAAACAGCCGTTCCAGTTGATCAAAGCAGCGGATAATGATAAGACCGATGCGGATCTTTTAAAAGGTGCCGGATTCTCTGCTTATCTGATCAGCAGCCTGACTGTAAAAGACGATGGAAGCTATGACTTTACAAATGCGACCCCGATCGTTCTTACGGAAGACGGAAAAACAGAAATGTTTACCGATGAACGCGGCTATGCGTGCAGTATCCCGATTCCTTATGGACGCTACATTGTCCGTGAGACTACAACACCGCATAATTTTATGCCGGTAGATGATTTTATCGTAACCGTAACCGAGAACAGCAGCACACCGCAGGTATGGAGAGTCCTTTTGGACGATGAGTTCAAAGCAAAGCTTAAGATCGTGAAACAGGATGATGAGACCAAACAGCCGGTCCTCCTTGCCAATACAGAATTCAAAGTGTACGACCTGGATGCGAAAAAGTATGTGGAACAGGTAACGACCTATCCAAATACGGTTGTCCATAAATCCTATTTTACGGACGAAAATGGTTACCTGATCCTTCCGGAATCCTTAAAATGCGGAAATTACAGGATCGAGGAAGTGAGCGCGCCGGATGGCTACACCCAGAATACCCAGTATGTGGAGATCAAAGTTGACAAGAATACAGCTTATCAGATGGATTCTGTCAGCGGGGATGCCATCATTACCGTGACCTATGAAAACCATCCGGTCAAAGGTAAACTGGTGATCCATAAATCCGGTGAAACCTTAAAATCCTTTAAAAAGGATTTTGTATACGAAGAAACTTCCCTGGAAGGGGCAGAATTTGAAATCTACGCAGCAGAAGATATTTTTACACCGGATCATCAGGTGGACGAGCAGGGAAACCGCCACGTGATCTATGCAAAGGATACCCTGGTAAAAACAGTGGCCACTAATAAAAATGGGGAAGCTGTGATCAAAGATCTTCCGCTTGGAAAATACCGTGTGAAGGAAACAAAAGCACCGTCCGGATTTGTCTTAAATCCAGACAGTCAGGAAGTATCCTTTATCTATAAGGATCAGAACACACCGGAGATCGAAGAAAAACTGGAATTTTCCAATGAACGCCAAAAAGTAGAGCTGAGTGTGGAAAAACAGGATGCCGAGACCGGAAAGGCTTTAAAAGGTGCAACCTTTGGATTATACAATAAAGAAGCAATTTCTTCCGGCGACAAGGTGATTGTAAAAGCAGATACACTGCTTCAGGAGATCACAAGCAACGAAAAAGGTAAGGCAGCGTTTACGCTGGATCTTCCGCTTGGCAGATACTATGTGAAAGAGCTGCAGGCGCCGGCGGGTTATGTATCTTCCGATGAGATCCTGGAATTTGATGCCACATACCAGGGCCAGGACGTAAAAACGATCAAATTAAAATCCGTGAAGAAAAACCAGCCGACAACGGTAGAAGTAACAAAAGCAGATATCACGACCGGAACAGAACTTGACGGGGCTTCCATGAGTGTACTGGATAAGGACGGCAACGTGATCGATTCCTGGACATCCGTAAAGGATTCCTCACATGTGATCAAGCGACTTCAGGTTGGAAAAACTTACATTCTGCGTGAAGAGCTTGCACCATATGGCTACTTACGTGCAACAGACGTAGAGTTTACGATCTCTGATACTGCAGAAGTACAGAAAGTCAAAATGGAAGATGAAGTCCCGGTAGCAAGACTTCTGGTAAACAAGAAAGGGGAATTCTTAGACAGCGTATCCCTTCTTGACAATGCAAAAGGCATGATCGAGCACCTGTTCAACTATGTGACTGGAAACCTGACTGATGTAACCTTCAATGTTTACGCGGCAGAAGCCATCCGTGCAGCAGACGGGGTAAGTGCAGATTATTATGCGGCAGATGAACTGGTCGGCTCCATTACAACAGATGGAAATGGCATCGCCCAGATGGATAACCTCCCGCTTGGACGCTATTACATCGTGGAAAAAGAGACCTCACATGGCTACGTTCTGGATAATGAACCAAGATATGTGGATCTTACATACCGTGACCAGGATACACCTCTGGTTACTTATAGTGCCGATTGGCAGAATGCGCGCCAGAGGATACAGGTGGAAGTCCTGAAAAAAGAAAAGGACAGTGACAAAGTACTTTCCGGGGCAATCTTTGGCCTCTATGCAGCAGACGACATCGTATCTTCAAAAGGAAAAGTACTCCTTGCGAAAGACACCCTGATCGAACTGAAGACCACAGATGAGGATGGAAAGATCCAGTTTGTTGCAGATCTCCCGGTTGATAGCAGGTACTACATTAAGGAACTTGCCGCCCCGGATGGCTATGTGACAGACCAGGAACCGCAGGAATTCACTTTTGAGTACCAGGGCAGTGGAACCAGTGTTGCAGAGTATGCGTTCACCTTTGAAGATGAACAGACTACGGTAGAACTTTCCAAAGCAGACCTGACGGACAAAAAAGAACTTCCGGGAGCATCCTTAAAGGTAACAGATGAGGATGGAAATACGGTGGATGAATGGGTATCCAAAGAGGAAGCACATATCATCAAGGGTCTTATCGTAGGAAAGAAATACAAGATGACAGAAACAAAGCCGGCAGATGGTTATGTGACTGCGGAAAGTATTGAATTTACCGTCGAAAACACAAAAGAAGTACAGAAACACCAGATGCTTGATGATGTGACCAAAGTGGAAATCAGCAAGAAAGACATTACGGATTCCAGTGAGGTACCGGGAGCAAAACTGATCATCCTGGATAAAGATGGAAAGAAAGTTGAAAGCTGGACGTCCACGGATAAACCGCATATGGTCGAAAAACTTCCGGTAGGCGAATATACCCTTCGTGAAGAGCAGGCCCCGGATGGATACCTCATTGCGGAAGATGTGAAATTTACGGTAAAAGATACCGGAAAAGTCCAGAAAGTCAAAATGAAGGACGCACATCCGTATGGAAAACTGGTCATCAAAAAGACCGATTCCACCAGTAAGGCAGCCCTTTCAGGAGCAGAATTTGAACTGCGGGAAAAGGAAAGCGGAAAAGTCGTAGAAAAACTGGTAACGGATAAGACCGGAACAGCGACAAGCGGCAAACTTCCGATTGCTACTTATAAAAATGGAAAAGTAGAGAAAACCGTGGAATATATCCTGGTAGAGACCAAAGCACCAAATGGTTATGAACTTGGCAGCAAAAAAGAAGAGATCCGCTTTGAATACAAAGACGGAAAAACCAAGGTGATCGAGATCGTAAAAGAGATCAAAAACACCAAATCCCCTTCCGGCAGCACACCGACAGGAAACAGCCCGAAAACAGGGGACAGCACCAACATCTGGCTTCCGATCCTTCTGGCAGTCCTTTCTGCCTGCGGCATTGGCGGCGTGATCTGGTATAAGAAGAAAAAAGGAAATTAAGGAATACGGTTCAGGGCTGCTCGATTTACCGGCAGCCCTTTTTCCAGGAAGAATAATCGGAGGTTTGTATGAGACACATAAAAGAAATCATGATCGTGGCAGTCTGCCTGATGGTACTCAGCTTTTGCGTATGTACTGGTTTTGGCATTTACTTTATGTACCGGGAAGGTGTGCAGGAATATGAAGACCTGCGTACATACGTCAAGGAAACAGATGAGGATGACCCCACAGAAGGAACAGACGGAAGCGATGGGAAACAGACCGTGGTTGATTTTAAGGCATTAAAAAAGATCAATCCGGATATCGTTGCATGGATCCGGATCCCGGATACCAGCATTGATTACCCGGTAGTCCAGGGAAACGATGACTCCTATTACCTGACACATACTTTTAAGAAGACAGAACATGTGGCAGGGGCCATTTTCCTGGATTCCGATAACAATGCCGATTTTTCCGATGACAAGAACATCATTTATGGTCACAATATGAAAGATGGAAGCATGTTCCGTGGACTCCGGAATTTTCTTGACGATGAATTTTTAAAAGAGCACCAGATCCTCTATCTTTATCTTCCGGATGAAGGTGTGTGGATTTTTGTGATCGTAAAATGCGAGTATACACCGGCAGATGGAGATGCTTTCTTACTTGGAACGCAGGAGGAAGTTCCAACGCTTCTGCTTTCTACCTGTGGAACAGATGCCTCCAAACGTCTGGTCATATGGTGTGAAAAACAGGAGGAAAAAGCAGAACAGATTTTTGAAGGGTAAAGCAATTTGAATTTCAGGTCTTTCTAAGACAGAACACTGTCCTGGAAAGGCCTTTTTTTGTTGCAAAAAATGGCATAAAATGGTATTTTTAACGGAATATGACCGCAGAAAAAGAAAAAGATGTTAGTTTGTGCTATCTTTAGAATAGAGTAAAAATGTCGATTTTTCTCGAAACTTGTCTGTAAAAATAAATGACGTTTTGTATTATTTCAAGACAAAATGATTGACAAAATATGGAAAAAAAGTTATTCTATAAGAAAGGTAATATTGTAGGAATTTTATATATGAGTGGTTCGTCAAAGACTCATATATAGGAAGTTCGGTGAGAATCCGACACAGGAACGCTACTGTGATGAGCAAAAGCTACAAGTCAGGTCTATTTCTATAATGTTGTGCATAAGCCCTCGGTTTCAGGGTGGCACGGGTATTTTGTGACTGGGTCGTGCCATGCGTAGGGTACGGCTTATTTTTTTGCAAGAAAAACTGCACGTTACCATCACATCCCAGAACACCAGGATATTCCAAATACGGGAGAGGAGGAGAAAGGCAGGTCCAGACTCGTGATCTGTACGGGACAGAAACCGCTGTCCTAAGGAGAAACTACGAAAAATGAGCATCTGAAAAGAAAAGGAGAGAAAAAGGTATGAGCAAAAAATTCAAAAGATTATCAGCAGTCATTTTAGCAGTTGTTATGATGCTTGGTTCAACAGTAATGGCTTCTGCAGCGACAATGCATGTTTACATCAGAGAATGGGAGCAGGGAACAAGTAGCAACACTTATTTAGGAACTCCGAAACCGATTCCTGGAATCACTAATCCGGTAGTCACTGTAACAGGTGTGGATTCAAATGGAACTTATAAAGATGCACTTTTGTTAGCACAATCTAAAGGACTGTTGGAAACTTCTTGGAACACAAAATATCCAGAATATTTAACGGCATTTGCTGTCGAGGGATATGCTAGAGCTAATGGTGGAGAAAATAAAAACCCACAGTATGATAGTGCAGGAAACATGATTCATGCTACATGGGAAGGCACTTCTTGGATGTGGTATCCGGGTAATGATGTTACATTGAAAAATACTTCTTCCTATCCAGAGACCACTTTAGGTGGAACAAAAGTACCGTCAACAAATGAGTTTTCTATCGTATTAAGTTACGATACTACACGTTTTGATTGGTAATTGTAGATCTTGGAGGAATAAAATCTGTAATGAAAAAAAAATATTTAGTATATTGTTTGTCTTTGTCTATGGTTTTAAGTGTGCCAACTCCTATTTTGGCAGCAGAACAAATAGATATTATTGAAGATACCAATGCTGATTTTGAAAACAGTGATGAATCTGAAAATTTAATAGTTACATCTGATGGTGAAAATTTTGAAATTGTAGATGAATCAGCAGAGCTTGATCTACCTATGGAGAATACTGAGAACTTAAACAGTACGGAAGATGATTCTATAGAACTGTTTGATGACGGTAATAATATTTCGGAATTCGTTGGAAACGAATCGGAAACGAATGACTGGATACAATCCGAACAAGTAGAGGGGTTATCTTTTAAATATGATGTGAATAATCAAACATTATATTTAAAAAGTGAAAAACCTGTGGTATTGCCAGATTATAAGCAATCAGGATGGACCAGTGAGTGGCGCAATAAATATGGATCACAGCTTAATGATGTAAAAACAATAGAGATTCAAGGGGAAATCACTCAAATTGGTGAATTCAATTTTAATAATGGCCGTGCGGGTGCATATGATAATTTGGAAACGGTAAAATTATCTCCTAGTGTCACAAAAATAGCTGCTTCCGCATTTGGAGAAGTTGCGACATTAAAAAATATTAATTTAAATAATGTTAAGGAGATTGGTACTGCTGCCTTTTGGAAAACTGGAGTGGAAAATATTACATTGGATGATGCGGGAACTATAATAGCAGACAATGCTTTTTCAGAATGTACATCATTAACTTCAGTAACTGTAAAAGGTATTAAATCATTAGGCATGAATGCATTCGATGGTTGCACATCATTAATCACATTTAATTGTGAAGGCAATATTGAAAACATTCCGATGAAATGTTTTCAAAAGACAGCAATAAAGGCTTTTGACTTTAAAAATGTATCTAGTGTTGGAAGAAATGCATTTAATAAGTCAAATCTGAAATCAGCTTGTTATACTGGAACAAAAGAACAATGGGATTCTATGATTCCGGCTGCAAATTGGTCAGGATCGACAATTCCAGCGGGAACTATTGTTCATTGCAAAGCAGATGCTATAGAATCAAAAGATGCAACTTGCACAGAAAACGGCTGGAAAGAAGTTGGTGTCTGCGAAGTATGCGGAGAACACTATTCTTATCCGACAGAGGAAAATGCGATTCCTGCTACTGGTCATACATGGTCCGAGGATTATGTGGTAGATAAAGCAGCAACCTGCACAGAAGCTGGTGAAAAGAGCAAACACTGTACAGCCTGTGATGCCAAAGAGGATGTACAGGAGATTCCGGCACTTGGACATGATTTTGTTTCCAAAGTAACCAAGAAAGCAACCTGTACAGCAGATGGTACTCTTACTTATACCTGCAGCAGATGCAACGAAACAAAGACCGAAACTATTAAAGCGACAGGACATAAGTGGAGCAACTGGAAAAGAACAACAGCAGCTACAGTATTTAAACCAGAAGTTCAGACCAGAAAATGCTCTGCATGCAATAAGAGTGAAACCAGAAATATAGGCAAAAAGCTTGCACCGAAAGCAACTCTTAATGCCTCTACTGTAACCTTAAAAGTAAAACAGTCTACTTCCAGACTTAAAGTTACCAGACTTGCAAAAGGTGATTCTGTAAAATCCTGGAAATCCTCCAATAGCAAGATCTTCACAGTAAGAGGCAAGTCTAACGGAACCTGCAAGATTACTGGCAAAAAGAGTGGAACTGCGAAACTGCAGATTACCCTTGCCAGTGGACTGAAGAAGACCGTTAAGGTAAGAGTTCAGACAGCAGCAGTAAAAACCTCAAAAATCACAGTATCCAAAAATGTAACTGTTCGGAAAGGAAAGAGAGTGACACTGAAGCCAGTCGTAACTCCATTCACATCCCGTCAGAAGGTTACTTATACAAGTTCCAACAAAAAGATTGCAACCGTTTCTTCCAAGGGCGTTGTAACTGGAAAGAAAAAAGGTACTGTAAAAATAACAGTAAAATCCGGATCTAAATCCGTTAAAGTGACTGTCAAGGTAAAATAATTAAGAGTTGAAGAGCTCTTCTTCCGTGAGGAAGAGGAGCTTTTTTTTAAGGAGGGACAAAATGAAAAAAACAAAGTTGTGGAAAAGGATAGCTGGATGGCTACTTGTTTTTCTTCTTGCATTACAGCTCCCTGTAAATGCCTTTGCGGGAGAATGGGTGGATAATACGCCATATTTATCTGAAGAAAATTTTACAGATGAGCAGGATATTTCAGAAGAAAGTGATTCATCAGGTGATCAAACCGATGTAGAAGAAGCATCAGATTCGAAAGACCAGATTGATATCGAGGAAGAGATTCCAACGGAAGATTCGTTTGACGTAGGAGAGGAAACTGATACCAGTTCTGATCTTGATATGGAAGAATCTGGCGTAAGTGAATTTACAGATGAAGATGAATTCACGGATGGAAGTACTGCACTTTTCAGTGATGGAACAGACCAGTCCGAAGATGGTACTGCAAAAGAAGAAATACAGGTAACTGTCAGTATCAGCAAAGATGGAAAATTTCTTAATGATAAAGACGGAAATCCAATGGCAGGACGCACCGTGACCTTAACTGGTCAGTCTTCTTATACCATGGACGATGCTTTGAAAGCAGCACATGACTTGTATTACCCAGGTGGAGCAGAAACTGGGTATGATTACCACGCGGATGACGCAGGTATATTTGATGGCGTGATTTATCGGTTATGGGGATATGACAAAAAGAATGTACCATATATTAAGTCTTCGTTAAATCGTAACAGTGCCAATTATGGTTCTGCGCTTGGAAGAACTGTAGAAAATGGTGACGAAATGCATTTTTTTATCCAACAGAAAAATGGCCAGGATAAACTTGCATTTTTTACAGAAGAAGAACAGACAGTTACAGAAGGACAGCCGATCGTTCTCAGACTCAGACAGGAAGATGATGCCGGACGTGCATATTCAAACTGCGAGGGAGCGTCTATCTATATAGATGGAAAAAAGCAGGAAAACATTATAACAGATGCAGAGGGAAAAGTAACACTTCCAGTGCTGGAAGCAAGAGAAACTCCCTACTTTATTACAGCAGAAAAACAAATCAATAATAATGGGACAGAGAGTACTGCGATTTCAGCAGCATATGCAAACGTCACAGTTGTTCCTGATGAGGGTGATAAAGGCGATTATATCAACGGCGTTGAACTTTGCATTAAAAAAAGTGAAACTGAGGTAAAAGAGGAATCAGTCAACACTTTTGATGGGACACAAGCATTTAACTTTCCAACAGGATTCAGTCATGGCGAGTTTTATGTAAATGTAAGTACAATGGAAAGCATTCCAGAGGGTTGTACTTTATATGCAGTTTACACCAGTCCATTGGATGATACAGTAAAAAGAGTGAAATTGTCACAGGATTCCTCAACTCTATTAAAAAATACGAGTGTGAAATATTCTTCAAAAGCAATTCTTTCTATTGGCTTTGAAGTAAGAAAGAATGGAAATATTTTACAATCTGTTGAAGTTCCGATACATTATAAAGCACGTTTAAATGAGCTGACAGTCAGTGATTCCTGGGGACACGAACTTTCTACAGGATTGCAGGATACTACAGAAAGTCAAAACCTCGAGGTGACTGTACCGAAAAATACGGAATATATTGACATTGCCGGAAGTGACAATGACTGCTATGGCTCAATTGCGGAAAATCCGGAATTGATTGCGATGGATGGTGTTGAACTTACTCAAAGACCACTTGGTGGGGCTTTGCGGTTCACGCCTGATTGGAATAGTCATTCGGAGTATACAGCTGTCATAACATTAAAAAAAGATGATGCAAAGTATGTTTCAGAAGATACAGTATATACGCTTACCATAAAGTCGGGGGAAATTGACTATACTCCAATACTTACTGATAACAGGGAGCCAAATGGAGTAGGGATTATGCAAGGCGAGAAAGCTGAGCCGTTTATAGTGCAAGCTTCTGTTTTACAGGAAAATGAAGGAAAACTTTCTTATCAATGGTATGTAAGTTCAAGTGCAAGTTCGGATATTAAAGATTATGATAAAATAGAGAATGCAGTTGAAAATTCATACACAATAAATACAACTCAGCCACAGTATTCTAGATACTATAGATGCCTTGTTTCTTATGAAATAAATACACATCTTTATACTGCGACAAGTAACGTTTTTTCAGCAAGAGTATACCCACATGTAGCAGATAAGCCTGTAATACTCCAACAGCCTAAAGACACAACCTATGTCAAGGGAATCCCTATTACAGAAAAATTGGAAATAGTTGTACAAAAATCTAACGAGTTTGGCGTTAAAACAGAGTATCAGTGGTATCAAAATAGAGTAAATTCAACGCAAGATGGAATATTAATATCTGGAGCGACTGAAAATACATATAGTCCAGAAATAAAAGAAACAGGAATAACTTACTATTACTGTAAAGTAAAAACAAATATTCTAGCATATATAAATGGTGATGGTGTAAAGATATCGAGTGAAGAGATCTGTTCGGATATTGCCTGTGTCACCGTCACAGAAGCTCCTCTCCCATGGGAGGGAAACGGAAGTGAAAGCTCTCCATATCTCCTTAAGACAGCTTCAGATGTAGAAGCACTGCGGGACAAAGTAAATACAGAGGGATTTTCCTTTGAAAATACATACTTCCAGCTTACGGAAGACATCACCCTGCCAACTGGATGGAAGCCTATCGGTGTGACTAAGGATGGAAGGAAAGACCTGAAAAATGGCGAGAACCTTAATGCATTCAGCGGTATTTTTGATGGAAATAACCATACTGTAACAGTACCGGAGGGCGGGCTGCCTCTCTTTGGTTATGTCCGTAATACAAGGATCCGTAACCTGAACATCTATGGAAAGAAGATTGCCGGTTATGGCCTTGTCAATAACTTTGAAGGTGTGGGACTTTCCGGAATGGCAGTTGAGATCGACAATGTTACCCTGAAAAGTGGTTCCAGTACCCTGAAATCCGGCCTTCTGGGTGCGAATAAGACGATGAGCCCTTATGCCGGATGTTCTTCAGCCTTTGAGGCAACGGTACGGAACTGTACGATTGAGAAAGATGTTGTCATCGGATATGACAGAAATGAGAATGAGATCGGGGCCATTGCCGGACGTATGCAGGGTACAGTAGAAAACTGTGTAAGTTATGCGATCGTTTACGGAACCAGTTATGTAGGCGGTATTATCGGAACCAGGGACAATGCCATGGGCAACTGCTCTGTGATCGGCTGTAAATTTTATGGCACCGTAGAGGCTTCCAGTGAAGTGGCTGGTGGTATTGCAGGTGGCGGTTATGACAATTCTACAGCCCCGAACGGATGCAAGATAACTATCAACAGCTGCAGTTCAGAGGGAAGCATCACCGGTTCTGACAAGGTGGGAGGAATCCTTGGTGGAGACCTCTATGTGGCACAGACCTGGAACAACTGCACTTATACCTTTAAGAACAATTCCTTTACAGGAAAGGTACAGGCAACAAAGGCAGACGCAGCATATGTAGGAGGTATCATTGGTTTTTATGACAGCCTGAACCGGATCGATGACATCACCAACAATTATTATGCAAAAGACTGCGGGGCAGATAAAGGGATCGGTTTTGTAAGATACATTGATACCAACTGTCTGACCCATGAGACGGCAAGCGGAGCCACTTATGTCAATACAGAAAAAGAAACCACCAGCTGCCCGAAGGTGGAAGGCTGCGGATGGCAGACCGGATATAACCGGACGGATGATCCACTGGGGGCAGACCAGGAAAAACTGGTCTCTACAGAAGGCCTGCGTGTTTATGTGGATTCCCTGGAGCTGACTGGTGATTACCGGACAGAGTTTTACCTTGGGGAGGACCTGGATCTCAGTGGAATGAAAGTGGTTGCTGTGATCAGCGATGGAACCAGACAGGAACTTTCGCTGACAGATCTTACCATAGAGGGATATAACAAGGATAAACGCGGGGAACAGAAACTGAAAATTTCCTATAAGGAAGCATTCGTGGAACTGACCGTCAGGGTATTGAAAAAAGATGCCGGTACGATCACGGTAAGCTTTACGCTTCTCGGAGACTCTGTTCATGGCAGTGCAAAGGAGAATCAGGAACACACCCTGCGAAAAGGAAATCTGGAGACCTGGATTGCAGCAAAAGATTACACAATCGACGGAAATGCCAATGTCCTGGAACTCTTAAAAGAAGTGCTTGCCAAGAATGGAATGAGCTGCCGTACATTAAGGGATGAAACCTACATTGCGGGAATCACGAAGGATGGTCAGGAGCTTGCAGAATTTTCCAATGGACAGAACTCCGGCTGGATGTATACTTTAAATGGAATCCACCCAGATCTTGGAGTAAAAGAGCAGTACCTGGAAGACGGGGATGAGATCGTATTCCATTATACCGATGATTATACCCTGGAACATGACCATGTATGGGACAGCAAATGGAATTTTGATAAGGATGCCCACTGGCATGAGTGTGTTGCCATGTACGGAAAATGTGACATCACGGATAATACGAAAAAGGGTGGCTACCAGAAACATTCCTATGGAAAAGGAAAGCAGATCAAGGCTGCTACTTATAAGACAACCGGACTGATGAGATATACCTGCCAGGTCTGCGGATACGAAAAGACGGAAACGATTCCTGTAATTGCACATACGCATAAATACACCTGGAAAACTACGGCAAGAGCTACGGTATTCCGTCCGGCGAAGCAGGAAGGAACCTGTTCCCTCTGCGGTAAAAAACAGACACGGAATTATGGAAGCAAATTAAAGGCGGCCATAAAACTGAACGTATCTTCCCTTACCCTGCAGCGGAAACAGACCACTACGAAAGTGAAAGTTTCCATGGCATATGGAGATTCCATAAAGTCCTGGGCTTCCAGCAACAAAAAGATCGTGACCGTTTATAAGAACGGAAAGATCAAAGCCGGAACCAAAACAGGAACGGCAAAGATCACCGTTACCTTAAAGAGTGGAAAGAAAGCGACTCTGAAAGTAAAAGTCCAGACTGCAAAGGTAAAGACTACGAAGATCAGCGGCCTCAAGAAAAAACTGACCATCAAGAAAGGAAAGAGTGTTACTTTAAAACCAGTGGTCAGCCCGATCACTTCCCAGGAGAAAGTGACCTACCGTTCTTCCAACAAGAAGATTGCAACAGTCAGCTCGAAGGGCGTGGTTAAAGGCCGGAGAAAAGGAACCGTTACCATCACAGTTAAATCTGGAAAGGTGACAAAAAAGATAAAAATTACAGTTAAGTAAACAGAGTAAGGGTGTAAAAGGTATCAAAAAGCAAATAGTGTTTTTGGTACCTTTTCATCCGATAGAGGATAATTATGAAGCAACTGAAAAAAATATATTGGAAACGGATCGGGGTAATAGGAATCAGCTGTTTTATGCTTTTGTGGAGCTGTCTCCTTACGGGCTGTGGATTCGGAAAAGGGGATTCCGGAAAACCTGCTGCCTGTACCATTTCGATAGACTGCCAGACGATCCTTGACAATATCGGTGATCTAAAAGAAACCAAAAAAGAATTTGTCCCGGAAGACGGCTGGATACTTCCGGAAGTGGAAGTTAAGTTTACTACGGGCGATACCGTATTTGACATCTTAAAAAAAATCTGTGGGGAAAAGAACATCCAGCTCTCTTCCAAATACACCCCGTTATATAAAAGCTATTATGTGGAAGGCATCAATCAGCTTTATGAATTTGACTGCGGAAAAAATTCTGGCTGGATGTACAGTGTAAATGGAGAGTTCCCGAATTATGGGGCTTCCAGTTATAAGCCCAAAGATGGGGATAAGATTGAATGGAAGTATACCTGCAATCTTGGAAGTGATGTTGGAAACCCATACAAAGATAAGAAGTAAAGAAATTGTGAAAAATAGTTAAACTGGTATGAGATAAAGACCAGAAACATTGGCGAACATTGACAGAAATAAGGCGTATCGTTATAATTAGAATAACAAAAAAATCGAGCGTGGTTCGGCTGATGGCAGCCGATTTAAGGAAATCCGGTGCGATTCCGGAGCTGCTTTTCCCTGTGTGAAATGTATCGAATGAAAAACGCCTTATGAAAACATTTTGAGCCAGTATATCCAACACGTCAGGCAAAGAATACAAACATGTAAAAGATATACAGTTTGTATGATCCGAACGTTGGAAAGGAGATCATATGCGCTCACAAAATGATAAAGCAACATGGAGTATACTACGATTTGATCATCGTACATTTACGGCACAGCTTGCCAGTATGCAAAGAAACAAACAGGTAGCAGCAATTCCTGAAAAATATATTTATATTGATGATTGCTGTTATAAGGGCAACGGGAAAATAAAAGAGATAATCCTGCCATCCGGCTGCAGAATCATAGGAAAGGAAGCTTTTGCAAGCTGCCAGCTCCGTAAGCCCGTTGTATTCCCACAGACCGTTAAAGAAATCAAAGAGAGTGCTTTTTCGGAAAATCATTCTCTCAGAGAAGTAACATTTCCGGCATCTTTGGAAATTTTAGGAGATTATAGTTATAAAGGATGCACAGCCCTTAAAAAGGTAGCATTTGAAACCAGTTCAGAATGCCGCAGGATTCCGGAGTGCTGTTTCCATTCCTGCACGCAGTTAAGTAAAGTGGTATTCCCGGAGCATTTAAAGAGTATAGGAAGAAGAGCTTTTTACCGCTGTAAGGAATTAAAGGAGATCACGCTGCCGGATACACTGGAAGAAATTGGTCTGGAAGCCTTTTACTTCTGTGGCTTTGAAACCATAGTCTTACCAAAAGAAATTAAAAAATTAGATCAGAGGGCCTTTTTCGGATGTAAGAAATTGAAAGAGGTATATATTCCGGAAAATATCATGTATCTTGGAGAGGAAGTCTTTCATGGATGCAACCGGCTGGAATATCTGGAGATACATCATGATCCTGAGCATATTGGCTCAAAGATCGTGAACAAAAACTGCACGATACGTTGCAAAAAGGGAAGCAAAGTGGATTTGTACTGTGAAGAGCAGGGATTAAAGAGGGAGTACATTTAAACGTGTTATCAACAAATAAGACCGAGAAAAGAAACAGACAGCCTGCGGATCAATCCATCATTGATGCTTTTTCCACATGCCATCCATTTTTGAATTTTTTTTATTTTGCTGTAGTACTGTTATTTACTATGTTTAATCAGCATCCCGTCTTTATCTGCATTTCTTATGCGGGTGCTTTGTCTTATTCCGTCTTTCTGCTTGGAGGAAAAAGGACACTTAGGCAAAGCTTTCTCTTTACCCTTCCCAGTCTTTTGATCGTGGCTCTTCTGAATCCACTTTTCAATCATTATGGGGTCACGATGCTATATTATGTAGAAAGCAGTGGAAACTGGATCACTTTGGAGGCCTTAGTCTATGGAGTAGTCCTTGGAGCGGTCATGTTCGTAGTGATCCAGTGGTTTTCCTGTTATAATAAAGTTATGACAAGTGACAAATTTATTTACCTGTTTGGAAGGCTGATACCGGCCCTTTCTCTGATCCTTTCCATGGCACTTCGCTTTGTCCCCAGATTTACGGGGCAGCTTAAAGTGATCCGGAACGGTCAGAAATCTATGGGAAGGGATGTTTCAGAGGGCAGTCTTTTTAACCGTATCCGTGCGGGCTTTAACATGCTGTCGATACTGGTCACATGGGCTTTGGAGAATGCCATAGAAACTTCGGATTCCATGCGGAGCAGGGGATATGGATTAAAAGGCAGGACTGCTTTTTCCATTTACAAATTTACGAAGAAGGATAAAAGCCTTCTGGCAGTGATGGCAGCTTTATTCCTTGTATTTGCCACTGGCTGTATGAATGGGGCTTCTTATGCAAGTTATGATCCCCGTATTTTACTTGCTGGTTTTACCATTCAGGGGCATCAGGCTCCGGTATCTGTTTCTGCATTTGAAGCAATGCTTACATATATCTGTTTCGCATGTTTTTGTTTCCTCCCAGTGATCCTGGATGTGACGGAGACTATCCGTTTTGCCAGAAGCCGGAAACGCTGTGAAACAGATCTGGAAATGACTTACAAAAAAATCTACGAAACACTGGAACAGGAAGGATAACGATCATGAATCTTGTAGAAGTGAAGGAGTTTAGTTTTGCATATCCGGAATGTTCCGGGAAGGTTCTGGAACATGCGAATCTACAAATAGAAGAAGGAACATTAAATGTGATCTGCGGGAGGAGCGGGTGTGGCAAAAGTACACTGCTGCGCCAGTTAAAAACCGTGCTGGCCCCGGTTGGAAAGTCAGAGGGAGAAATCTTTTACCGGGGGATGCCGCTTTCGGGGATTGACCACCGGACACAGAGCCAGGAGATCGGTTTTGTCATGCAGAACCCGGATAATCAGATCGTAACGGATAAAGTCTGGCATGAGCTTTCCTTTGGACTGGAAAGCCTGGGATATGACAATGCGACTATCCGGCTGCGGGTTGCGGAGATGGCCAGCTATTTTGGTATCCATCAGTGGTTTTATAAAAATGTCTCAGAGCTGTCAGGAGGGCAGAAGCAGATCTTAAACCTGGCTGCGATCATGGCAATGCATCCATCCCTTTTAATACTGGATGAGCCTACATCTCAGCTGGACCCCATCGCTGCTTCTGATTTTCTGGAAACCGTAAAAAAGATTAACCGTGATATTGGAACAACGGTGCTCCTTACGGAACACCGGCTTCAGGATATCATCCCTTATGCGGATAGGGTATTTGTCATGGATAAGGGGAATGTTTATCTGGAAGGAACTCCCAGGGAAATCGGGGTAAAATTAAAGGAACAAAAACATGGCATGTTTCTTTCCATGCCGATTCCTATGCAGATCTATGGTGAGACAGACAGTCAGGCAACCTGTCCGCTGACAGTCAGTGAGGGAAGACAGTGGCTCTCCCGTTACTGTAACGAAAAAGGAATTGCTTCGGATAGTCAGCGAAAGAGCGAAATTACTGAAAAAGTCAGATACACAAAAACAGATAGTTCGAAGAAAGAATTGTCCATTCAGGCGAAAGATGTCTGGTTCCGGTATGAAAAGGACACTCCGGATGTTGTCCGGGATCTTTCCCTGGAGGTAAAAAAGGGAGAGTTCTATGCACTGGTAGGTGGAAACGGTACGGGAAAGAGCACTACGCTGTCTCTTTTAAGCCGGGTGCGATGTCCATACCGTGGGAAGATACTTCTGGAAGGGCGGGATATCCGTTCGTATAAAGACCGGGATCTGTATTGTGGGCTTTTGGGAGTCATGCCGCAGAACCCACAGAGCATTTTCTTAAAGAAAACAGTCCTGGAAGATTTGTATTCTGTGATCGGGGGCAGGAGAGAAAAAATGTCTTCGGAATATCAGATTCATATGAAAAAAGAAAAGGCTATAGAAGGGATCGTAAGCCTTACCAGGCTGGAAGGGCTTCTGGAAAGACATCCTTATGATCTGAGTGGCGGGGAACAGCAGAGGCTGGCACTTGCCAAAGTCCTTTTGCTTCGTCCGAGGATTCTCCTGATGGATGAACCTACGAAGGGAATGGATGCAGAATATAAAGAAGAGATCGGAAAGATCTTAACCCGGCTGAAACAGCATGGCCTGACGATCTTTATGATCTCCCATGACGTGGAATTTGTTGCAGAGTATGCGGACAGGGTAGGCCTGTTTTTTGAGGGAAACATCGTTACCAGCCAGAATACCCGGGAGTTTTTTGCCGGAAATAATTTCTATACAACTGCAGCAAACCGGATGGCAAGACATTTGTTTCCGGAAGCTGTGACTGGAAAGGATGTGATTGCATGCTTACGGAACAGCAACTAGACCAGTTTATAGATGAATTCTGGGAAGACATCCCAAATGAAAAGGCAGAAGATGGGCCGGCAGAAGATCTGGAAGAATACACCCTTCCTTCTGATGGGATGATCATCCGGCAGATGGAAAAGAAAGGAAAAGTCAGCCGGAGGACCTGGTTTGCCCTTATCTTGATGCTGTTAGTGGTTCCGCTGCTTTTGTATCTGTCGGTCAGGTTTTTTCATGGAAGGAAATACCTGATATGCAGCCTGATCGTGATCGTGGCTGCGATGCTCCCGTTTTTTATGATGTTTGAAGGGCGCAAACCAAAAGCACGTGAGATCATGGTGATCTCTGTCCTTGCTGCAATCGGTGTTGCAGGCAGGGCTGCCTTTTTTATGGTCCCCAGTTTCAAACCGGTGGCGGCTATTGTGATCCTTACCGGTGTTTCTTTTGGGGGAGAGGCGGGGTTTCTCGTTGGCTGTCTTATCATGATGTTATCCAACATGTTTATGGGACAGGGTCCCTGGACACCATGGCAGATGTTCTCTTTTGGCATCATCGGGTTCCTGGCAGGGATCCTTTACCAGAAAGGAATCTTAAAAGCAAGGAAGAGGGATCTTTGTATCTATGGATTTTTAAGTGTGGTGCTCATCTATGGCGGGATCATGAATCCGGCAAGCATCTTAATGTCTTACGGATACATCACACCGGCCAGCTTGGTTGCCTTTTACATTTCAGGGATTCCGGTGGATTTGGTGCATGCACTGTCAACCGTGATCTTTTTATGGTTTTTGAGCAGGCCGCTTCTTGAAAAACTGGAACGCATTAAGAAAAAATATGGGCTTATTGAGTCCGGGAAAGAGGAAATGCTTTGATCTATGTCAGCCATTTGCTTTGCGATGAAGATATGAAAGAGCTCTGCTGCCAGTATGGGACCGGGGTGGAGAGCATTGAGTTTTCCATTTCCGACAATCTGGACCAGCTGGAAAGAAAAATAGAACTATATCAAAAAAGGCTGGAGCAGATGGGGAATCCACCGCTTACCCTGCATGGGCCTTTCCTGGATTTAAACCCGGCATCTTTTGACAGCCAGATAAGGAAAGTGACCATGGAGCGGTTTGAACAGTGTTACCAGGCAGGGATCCGCCTGGGGGCAGAAAAGATCGTATACCATTCCGGGATGATCCCGATGGTATATTTCCGGGAAGGCTGGGCAGAGCAGACGGGCCGGTTTTTCCGGGAGTTTTTGAAAGACAGGGAAGGTCCCCAGGTCGTCATGGAAAATGTCCTGGATGAAGACTGGCGGCTTCTTTTGGATGTATACAACTTCGTGAATCATCCAAACTTTAAGCTGTGTCTGGATATTGGGCACGCACACTGCTATTCAGAAATCTCTGTCCTCGAATGGGCGAAGGAACTTGCTCCATATGTCGGACATGTCCATATCCATGACAATGCAGGGGACAGGGATTCCCATTTGGGTTTAGGAAAGGGCACGCTTCCCTGGGAAAAAGTATTAGAAGTCCTTCCCCGAACGGAGGAACGGACCTGGACGATAGAATGTTCCAATAAAGAAGACGTGCTTCTCAGCGTAAAACAGATAAACGAAAAAATGAGGGGGAAATTATGAACAGATTAAAAAAACGGACATGCCAGTTTCTGGTGTTAGTTACCACAGTAGGGTTTTTGACAGGCTGTGGGGGCGGGACTCCAAAACTGGAAGATGCACTGAAAAAAACAGCTGCTTATGAACAGAAAACCGTAACATCACCGGCATCAGATACCCTGGGTGGGGAATGGACGGTGATCGCACTTGCCCGTTCGGGAGAAACGGTGGATGAGAACTATTTCGAAAAATATCGTGCCAATCTTGAAAAACGGGTCAAAGACCAGGAAGGCGTGCTCAGTGATAACCGTTATACGGAGTATTCCAGGGCAGTCATGGCATTGAAATCCATAGGAAAGAATCCGACAGATATTGGCGGCTATGATATCGAAAAGCCACTGGAAGATTTTGATGCAGTGGTCTCCCAGGGATTAAACGGTGCCATTTATGCACTGATCGCCTTAAATGCCGATGACCCGGATGCCAATAAAGACGGGGAACTGGAACAGAAATATCTGGATTACATATTGGAACGGGAAAAAGCAGATGGCGGATTTTCCCTGGATGATAACGCCAAAGACGGGGATGTGGATCTGACCGCCATGACACTGCAGAGCCTGGAACCATACCAGGATGAAGAAGATGTAAAGGAAGTCATTGACAAGGGTGTGGAATTTCTGGCAGATATACAGGACGATGATGGCGGTTATACCGCATTTGGTGCAAAGAGCTCAGAATCTATTTCCCAGACCGTGATCGCCCTCAGTGCGGTAGGCGTAGACTGCAATGAGGATGAACGTTTCCAGAAAGATGGAAAAGGCCTGTATGATACCCTGATGACTTTTTATCAGAAGGATGGAAGTTTTAAACATACCCTGGACGGGGAAAGCAACCCCATGGCAACAGACCAGGGATTCTGTGCACTGGTGGCTTACCAGCGCTACCAGGATAAGGAAAACAGCTTTTTTGATATGACAGACCACAGATAAGGATGGAGGAAAGAAAATGCCGCAGAAGATAAAAGAACTCCAGGATCAGCTGGAGCGGATCATTAAAGGAAAAAAAGATATCACAGATAAGATCCTCATGGCAGTGCTCGCAAAGGGGCATGTACTTCTGGAAGATGTGCCTGGTGTTGGTAAGACCACAACCGCACTGGCACTGAGCCGTCTTATGGGAATGGAATTCAACCGTATCCAGTTTACACCGGATGTTGTCCCTTCCGATGTGACCGGATTTACCATGTATGACAAACAGAACGGACAGTTCTCATATCATGAGGGAGCGGTCATGTGCAACCTTTTACTGGCAGATGAGATCAACCGTACTTCCAGTAAGACCCAGTCTGCCCTTCTGGAAGTAATGGAAGAAGGAAAGGTGACGGTAGACGGGGAAACCCATTGTGTGCCATCCCCGTTTGTAGTCATTGCCACAGAAAACCCGGTGGGCTCTTCCGGTACACAGCTCCTTCCGGAATCACAGCTTGACCGTTTTATGATCAGTGTCAGCATGGGATATCCGGATCACCAGAGCCTGGTGGAACTGTTACGGGACAGACAGAAGGAAAATCCCCTGGAAAATGCAAAGACCGTAGTCACCCGGGAGGAGGTGCTGGAACTCCAGAAAGAGGTACAGGAGATCTATGTAGCAGACCAGGTGCTCGACTATGTGGCAGACCTTGCGGAAGCTACAAGGAAACATGTGCTGATTACGCTGGGATTAAGCCCGCGTGGAACCCTGGCACTGGTAAGGATGGCAAAAGCAGCTGCTTACATGAAAGAAAGGGATTATGTCATTCCAAAGGATGTGCAGGAGGTATTCAAGGACGTTGCGGCACACAGGATGATTCTGGATTCCAAGGCGCGGTATCAGGAAAAATCTGCCCGTGAGATCCTTTCTGAGATTCTGGCAGACGTGGCGGAACCGAAGGTGGAAGGATGATAAAGGACAGGATCCTGTGGCTCTTGTGGCTGGTCTGCATGGCAGGAGCAGCAGTAATTACAGGCACATGGCTCTTTGCAGCGGTTCTTTTGCTCACCGTTCTTATTTTGATCTTTTCTGCAGGGAGTGTGGTTTTATCCGGAAAAAAAGCCGTTATCAAACTGCATCTCCCAAAGGCATCAGAGAGAATGGAGTGTTTCCATGGAAAAATGTATTTGGAAAATCAGTCTGCATGGCCGGTATTTGGCGGGGCAGGAGTGCTCAGATGGGAAAATCTTTTTACCGGGGAAAAAGGGGTGATCCCGATTTCTTTTTCCCTGGGAGGAAAGGAAAAGCAGGTCATCGGGTTTGAGGCTGGAAGCAATTGGTGCGGCTGTATCAGATTTTGTTTTTCTGACTGGAAATGCCAGGATTTTTTCCGTGTCTTTTCTTTAAAAAGGAAGGCTGATACATGCGCTTATACCGTTGTAATGCCGGAAAGACAAAAAGGTGAGCTTTCCCTTTTTACAAGGGAAGGATTCGACATGGAAAGTTTCCGCTATTCCGGAAGCCGCCCGGGGGATGATCCGGGAGAAACTTATGACATCCGGGAATATCGTTCCGGTGACAGTATCCGGCAAATCCACTGGAAGTTGTCCGGAAAGCTGGATGACATTATGATCCGGGAAAAAAGCTTCCCGGTGGATGATACGGTACTGATTCTGGCAGAAGCATTTCAGGCAGACCGGGATCCGCAGCGTGCGGAAACGGTGGCAGAAGTCTTTTCAGCAGTCCTTCAGAGCTTTATGGAAAAGAAGATCTCCTGCCAGGCCGGAGTCTATGACCACAGCACTGGGAAGTTTCGGCTGGAGAAGATCCGTACAGAAGAGGACCGCGAAAACATCCTGTACCGCTTCCTGCGTTATGGAAGTGATGCAAAAACACCGGTCACAGTACGGGAATATCTGAAAGATCCGGGGACACAGAATTTTGCTAACTATGTATATATAACCGGCGACCCGCAGGACAAAGAAGCAGAACTCCTGGCAGCAAAAGGAGAAGTGACGATCGTAGGATGCGGCACAGGCGGCAGAGACAGTGGAGGAGAACAGGTATTATGGAAATACGGATCACAGAATCCAAAAGACAGTCAGAAACAGCATATGGAAAACAACTGTCCGGTATCCTGCTGGAAACTGCACTGATCTGGCTGAGTGCAGGCGGAGGGCTCCTGCTCTTTTTAAGAGCTCTTACCGAGCAGGAACGCATGGCACCGATTTTGGGAAGCGTGCTTCTTATGGCAGTGTTCTGTACTGCAACAGAAAGAATGGGAAAATATGGGCTTTATGGACGGCTGGGACTGGGAATGGTTTCCATCGCAGGGATCTTCCTGTTCCATGGACAGCTCTTAGACGGCATGGCATTATACTGGAATGATATGGCAGACATCCTGGGAAGCCGGGCAGGAATTTACCTCAAAAGGTTTGAGACTGCCGGGATACAGGGAGGGGATGCCGCCCGCATGGTATTCCTTATTTATCTTGGAATGGCAGCGGCAGTCTGCGGATTCCTTATCCTGAAATTGAAGTTTTATCTACTGGTGCTTGCCTGGGCTCTGGTACTTCCTGTCCTTTCGGGAATCCTTGGTATGGAGCCGGATGCAGGCACAGGAGTTATTTTTTACATGGGGATCCTTTTGGAACTGAATCTTATCCTTTCCCGTTCTGGAAGGAAACGCCATCGGGCAGAGAGCAGCCGGGCATTTTTGACAGGAAGCATCCTGGCATGTGCGGTAATGCTGGCAGCCGGGATCCTTCTGGAACAGTTTATGCCGTCCGAAGACTATGGTTCCTCGACACTTGTCACAGAAGCTAAAAAAGAGGCCCTGGACGGGATCAGCAGCCTGCGGTACAAAAAAGGAAAGATCAATACCCTTCCGGATGGAAAGCTGAAAGAATGCGGTGCTTGGAGTGCCTCAGACGATACGGCACTTTCCGTTACCATGGAAAATCCGGATTCTCTCTACCTGAGAGGATTTGTGGGAAGCGTGTATGACGGTTCTTCCTGGGAAAGCCTGGATACGGAGGATGCCTATAAACAGAGGACGCTCTTTTACTGGCTCCATCAGGATGGATTTTATGGGGAGACCCAGCTAAGCCGTGCAAGGGCACTTGCAGATGATGATACCCTTTCTGACAAAGTATCCGAAGTGGACATAAAAAATGAAAAGGCAGACAGCCGTTATCTCTATACACCTTATGAGATTACAGAACTGCCTGTCGGATACAGGAAAGAGACACCGTTTGCTGACAGTATGTTAAAAGCAAAAGGACTCTTTGGAGCAAGAAACTATCACTATCAGGCAAATGGAAATCTGGTAAAAGATTTTACGGTGCTGGGGGCAAGGGTCTATCAGGCACTTGCCAGGGATGAAGGGGATTCCTACCGTGATGATGAGAGTTATTACAACGCATTTGTGTACAGCCAGGATACGAAGCTGTCCGGTGCACTGGAAACCCTGTTCCGCAAAGAACTGGGGGACGGTGGAAACCGGGAACAGGGGCATACCGATTACTATACAGCGATCAGCAGGATCCGTTCATATCTGGAAAAGAACCTGACTTACAGCACGGCAACCGATCCGTATACCGGACAGGGGGATTTTGCAGAGGACTTCCTGACAAACACCAGGATCGGCCACAGTGTCCATTATGCCACGGCGGCGGCACTGATGTTCCGCTATTACGGGATCCCATCCCGTTATGTGGAAGGATATCTGGTCACACCGGAAGATATCAAAGATAAAAACCCGGGGGATACGATAGAGATTCCGGGAAAAAACGGACATGCCTGGACCGAGATCTATATGGACGGCCTTGGATGGGTTCCGGTAGAAATGACACCGGAATACTATAATGTCATGGAGGAAGCAGACCTCACGGCAGGCCTGGAGGCAAAAGGAGCCAAAGCAGCCGCCATCCCGGAAGCACAGGACGAACCGCCTGCACAGGAGAACATCCAGACACACTGGAACTTAAAACTGGCACTGTTCGGAATCGAAAAGCTTCTGATCCTCCTGCTTGCGGTATTTGACCTCTTCTGCCTGATATTTATCTTTACGGTCTGTGTGCTCCGCATCCACGCAAACAGAAGACGGAGAAAACTGTTTGAAAGTGAAGATGACCGCCAGGCGGTTCGCGCCATGGCCGGATATGCGCGGCTTCTTTATTATCATGGCCCTGAGCTTTATTCGGAAGATGCTATGAAGTGTTACCGAAAAACAAGCGTTATCGGGGAAAAGGCTGCGTTCAGTCCCCATGCTGTATCAAAAGAAGAACGAAAGGATACCGCTCTGTGCGTGCAGAAGATGAAAAAAGAACTGAAAAAAGCCAGAAGCTGGTATGGAAACTGGATCATGAAATATATAGAAAGGCTGTATTAAGGAGGAAATGACCATGAAAAAGAGAAAAAAGAATAACCGGCTTTCCTTTCTGACAGCTATTGTCTGTCTCCTGCTTTTTGCTGGAGTATTATTTCTGGGAATGAAAAACTATGAACCGGAGAAAAGTGAAAATCCGGTACAGGGGGTGAACAGTGAAAGCTCTTTAAAGGGATATCTTGGAAAGGGATATGCTTATGCCGGAAGCCAGGAAGATGCTTCCACGGGTGAAGAATCTTCCTTTGAAGAACAGGCACAGATCCTGGAAGATGAACCGGAGGAAGAACCGGAAAAGAAAAAGGAAGAGGCACAGGCGACTGTCACCCCGGAGCCGACATCAGAGCCGGAAGCTTCCCAGACACCGGAACCGGACAGCCAGAAGGAAGATACCCAAAAAGGAGATGCCGATCCGGAAGACGGCTCTACAGGAGAGGATAATGACAGCTCCAAAGACAATACCATCCATTATGACAAAAATGGTGACCAGGATGATGACAGCCGGAAAGAAACACCGGACCAGGACGATGACCGGAACCAGGATGGGGCGCAGGTACCGCTCAGTGCAACGCCGACGCCATCTCCGGAGCCGGAACCGACACAGGAACCGGAGGAAGACCATTATCCAACGATCGCCACAGACCTGACTGACGGGGAAACGGTAAATGCCGCGTACCGTACATTTTATGTACAGGCGGTAGACTGGTACGGGAACAGCTTATCCTCTACGGCACTGGAAGTATATGGAAATGGTGAAAGACTTTCTTCAAAAGGGGAGCCTTCGCCGGGTATCCTGGCTTACCGCCTGGATCTGAATGAGGGCAGCAACACTGTGGATATCAAGGCAACGGATGATGAGGGATGGAGTACCACGCTTCCAACGTTTACCATCTATAAAGGGGATGAGAGCCAGGAAGAACCTGCCGGCTCCATCACGGTCAGCATTGAGGCGGGGACTGTCGGACTTGGGACAATCCTGCCGGCAACATCCATCGACTTTTATCAGGGCGAACAGCTTTCCTCCGTGGTCTTAAGGCTTCTGCAGAACAGCGGGTTTGACTGGAGGAATGATGGAAGTGCAACAGGAGGTTTTTACCTGAAAGCTATCGGACGCGGCGGCATCACTTCCGGAGCTTCGATCCCGGATGACCTGATGGCGCATCTGACAGAAGTAAACTGCCAGCTGTCCGGGCATGATGCCAACTGGCTGGGAGAATTTGATTTTACCATGAATTCCGGCTGGATGTATTTTGTAAACGGTGAATATATGAACATTGGAATGTCGGGCTATTTCCCGGCAGACGGTGACGAAGTAAGGCTTCGCTTTACCCTGTATTCCGGAGCAGATCTGGGTGTCGGGGATAACGGCGAAGTATGGGGGGACTGGTAATGAAAAAAAACAATTTAAAGAGACCGATCATTAACAAATTTATTATCGGGACCCTTTCTGCAGGACTTCTGGCAGGAGGGGCTGCACCAGAAACAGATGCGATCTTTGTCAGGGAAGTTTATGCAGCAGACAGCACAGAGGGGGCGGAAGTGGAAACGCCGGCAGAACCATCGGTACCGGCAGAACCTACCGCCGTTCCGGAGCCGACTGCAGAACCGGAGCCGACCCAGATACCGGAACCAACCGCTGTGCCGGAACCGACTGCTGCACCAGAGCCAACTGCCACTCCGGAACCAACCGCTGCGCCGGAACCGACGGCAGCTCCAGAGCCTTCCGTTACGCCGGAGCCTTCTGTTACACCGGAACCGACCATCACTCCGGAAGTTAAAAGCAGCAATGCGGATCTGAAAGAATTATATATATCCAGCTCCGATACCTGGGGAAAAGGGATCTTAAAACTAGATCCCGCATTAAACAAGGACCGTGACAGATACAAGGCGGTTTATGACGGGGAACGCCAGAGCCTGAACATCTGGCTGACAGCGGAAGAAGAACATGCCACGGTCAAGATCTATGCGCTGAGCGGAGTGAAGCATTCTACCGTGGAAAAAGATGAGACCATCAAAGAAAGCAACGATGGAAAGGGGCATGTTTACTGGAAGATCCATTTCGGAGACCAGGAAAAGGAAGCTATGGTCCGGGTGCAGGTAACCGCACAGGACGGCACCCGGAGGGATTATTACCTGACACTTGGGATCACGGACCAGACACCGCCGGAACTGAAAAAGATCAGTGCCAGCAGGATATCCGTGGACCAGGCCTCAGTAGTATATAAGACCAGTGAAAGGGGACAATGCTATTACCGTGTTATAGAGGCCGGTGCGAAAGTACAGACCCCGGATACCTCAAAAGAGGGAAGAGAAGTACTGAAAGGAAGCGATACCCTGACCATTACAGGCCTGTCAGAAGGTGAAAAAGATGTGGTGATCGTGGTGAAAGACCTTGTGGGCAATGTAAGCAGTCCGATGGTGATCCGGATCCCTGATGTCAGAAAGAAGAATAACGGGACAGCGGGAAATGGGGGCAATGGAAATTCCGGTTCGATCGCCCAGAGACCCGGATATGGTGGAAATAAAAGTGAAGCCGGAGTCCCGGGCAAAGGCAATAATGGGGAAGGATCCCTTACAAATCTGAAAACGGTTGGCGGAAAAGGTACGGCATCCGGAAAGAACGGATTGGATAGCACAGACGAAAACAAGGAAAAGAAACTGACGGCTTATGCCGGTACGAAGAAAAAAGGCTCCGGTTCCGGTACATCAGGTGAAAAGAAAAGCAGCAAAAAAGCGGATGCCGTAAAAGACAAAACAAAAGAGAAAACAGAAGAGTCATCCACAGAAGAACTGACTGAAAGCAAAGACAGGGAGACCACATCCGGGACAGCATCCGCTTCCTCCAAAAACGAAGGAAAAAGTATCCCGGAACTGGTAGGAAGTAAAGTAACAGACACCTGGACGCATATGAAACTCTTTACCAGGATTCTATCCTTATTTGCACTGGCAGGAGTTTTGTATCTGCTCTTATGGACAGGAGCGAGACGCAGTTTCAGAAAAATAAAAAACAGGAATCCACTGCTTCAGCAGTAAAAAATCCAAAAGGGAGGTAAACATCAGATGAAAGGAAGACTAGGAAAATGGCTGGCAGTCCTTCTGTCGGTGAGCATGCTGGCAGGGACAGCTCCGGTCTATGGAGCCGACATATCCATGGAAAGTGATTTTTCTTCCGGGGCAACAGAGATGGAAGCACAGCCGGATGTCCAGGAAGGGACCGAGATCACAGAAGAGCCGGGAGACAGTGACGTGGAGATCACAGAAGAACCGGAAACAGAGCAACCAGAAGATGCGGAATTCTCAAAGGGGGAATTTAACGGCGAGGATCAGGAGGAACTGGTCATGGACGGCTCTGACGATGAAGATTCTGCAGAACTTACCTTTGAGGATGCTCCATTTGCCGGGGAGAACAGTACGAAAGAATATCTCAAGGATCTCAGTGTGTATTCCGGCTATGGCGTTAAGGATCCTCTGGAGATCAGCCGCAGGGAAGATTTGGATGAAACTTATGGCGGGAAAACCTATACCGTTGAGATCGGATCCAGTTATAATTCTACCGGATTTTATGTAACGGCAGATCTGGGGGCCGATGCGCCGGAGGGATCAACGATCCGGTTATCTGCCTGCGATCTTGATGGAAAGACGGTTGAGAGTGAGATCATTGCAACCGGATATACCGATGGAAAACGTTATAATTTTTCAAATGTTTTTACAAAGGATAATGGAAAAAGGGCTGTTTACACAGTAACAGCCGGTACAGCCACAGACAGCCAGACTTACAAGATCGTAGTGCTCCGGAGGCTGGATCTTTCCATGATCGGCTGTTACCTTCCCTCGGACACGGACATGGCCAAAAACCTGATCTCAGAATTTGACAGTGCCGGTATCACCAGGGATTATGATGTGACAGTGGGTGAGAATACAGAATCTGTAAAAGTTTCTGCAAAAGCCTTTAATGACAAGTGGTATGGCCTTACCGTAAACGGACAGGTAGTATCCGGCAGCAATGCCATTGAGATTCCTCTTGACGGTTCTGAGACCAGGATCACTTTCCAGATGAAAGAAGACGGGACTTATCAGGATCCGGCTTATCAGGATATCACTTATACTTCCACAGGAACCTATACGATCACCGTACATAAAAAAGCAAAGTCCTCGATCACTTTTGTAACAGATCCATCGGATGCAGTGGTCAGTGTATATGATTCTAAAGGGGAGCGTGTGGAACCTTCCAAAGATGCTTCTGTGTATGATTCTCTTTATTACGGGGATGAGTATACCTGGAATGTGTCACGACATGGATATATCTCCAGAAGAGAGAAGTTTACGGTAGGTGAGGAAACAGAGATCCAGGTAAAACTGGAACAGCAGACGGCAACGCAGCCAGAGATCACGGATAATGACTGGAGCAGTTACCGGAACAGTGAAACAAACAACGGGATCACCAATACCTCCACGCCGACCAGCAAGGATACAACGGTGCAGAAATGGTCCCTGCATCTGGATGCAAAGGGATGGGATGCAGCACTTACCCCTCCACTGATCCTGGGCGGCTATCTTTACGTGGCATCCGGACAGTTCATCTATAAAATAGATAAAAATACCGGGGATATCGTGCAGACCAGTGAACAGATGCACGGAAATATGCAGTATGCCATGATCCCGCTTGCTTATGCGGAAGGAATGCTTTTTGCACAGATCGGCGGCGGACAGATCCAGGCACTGAGTGCCACTTCTTTAAAATCCCTCTGGATCAGTGAGAGCCTGGGAGGCCAGACACTTTCCCCGATCACCTATAAGGATGGATATATTTATACCGGAACCTGGACTTCGGATACAACCCCTGGTTCTTACTTCTGCCTTTCTGTTACAGATGAAGACCCGTCAAAAGGTGATGAGATAAAATACTGTACCTGGAAATATAACCATAAGGGCGGTTTTTACTGGACAGGTGCTTATGCGTCCGAAAATTATCTGGTGTTTGGTTCTGATGACGGGGCCGGTGATGCCTATACTTCTATCCTGTATTCAGTTAATACGCACACCGGACAGCTGATCGACAAGCGCACGGACATGATCGGCGATATCCGATCCACCATTGTTTATAACAACGGATATGTTTATTTTACGACCAAAGGCGGCTATCTCTACCGGGTTGCCATGAATGCAGATGGTACTTTCGGTGCAGTGGCAAGCTATAACCTGGGCGGTGCGGCAACATCCACACCGGTCGTCTATAAAGGAAGAATCTATGTAGGTGTCTGCGGAAACGGCGGACAGTACAATGCGGATGGGGGACACCATTTTGATGTCCTGACAGAATCTGCTTCCGGTCTTTCTCTTGCATATAAAGTTTCTATCCCGGGATATCCACAGGCAGCACCGCTTCTTTCGACCGCTTATGAAAACCAGGACTTTAATGGAGATGGCAAAGCGGATGGACGTGTTTATCTGTATTTTACCTACAATGCAAAACCTGGCGGTATCTATATGCTGACAGATGAGCCGGGCCAGACTTCCGGAAAACCGAAAGAACTCTTCCGTCCGGTACTCGCACAGCAGGAGTACTGCATCAGTCCGATCTGCGTAGACAGGGATGGGACACTTTATTATAAGAATGACTCCTGTTATCTGATGGCACTGGAAACAAATGGAGCTTACCTTGACAGTGTATCAGCAGAAGCAGATACTGGCCGGGTCAGCTGGGAAAAAGCATTCCAGCGTTCGGAAAAAGAGCATACCTTAAGGGTTGCTGAAAATGCTACAAAAGTGACCCTGACATTTAAAGCACCTGCCGGATGTACCCTGACTGTCAACGGAAAAGCTTCCAATGGAACTTATGTGGCAGATGTAAGATCCGGACAGGCAGATGTTACGGTTAAAACAACACTGAACGGAAAGAGCAGGGATTATATCTTCCACCTTACCAGCGGGCTTGGAAATTCCTCCCTGGCAAACCTGGTGGTAAGTACCAGCAATACTTTTACAGATACTTCAAAATATCTTACATTATCACCGGTATTTGACAGCACCAAAACCAGCTATACCGTTTCGTATCTTGCAGACAAAGAGGAAAATAAGGAAAAGTTCCTCCGCCTTTATGTGGAACCTTCAGATGGGGATGCCACGGTAACGGTACAGAAAGTAAAAGGTGTTGAGAAAGTATCCATGCCGGTTGTGGCAAACGGAAAAACGAAACGTGTAAATGTATACTGGGAAACAGATGCAAGCGAAGCACAGGTGAAGATCACGGTAACAGCTGCCGGAAGCGGAAAAACAGACTATCTTCTTACCATACAGCGGAAAGAAAACGTTCCGACACCAACACCTACAGAAGTACCGGAGGTGTTCGGACCATGGAAAACGATCTCTGCAGCCACGGTATTTTCACCGGCTGTACAGATGCGTACCAGCAACAAGGGCCGCAAGGAAAAGAGGACCGTCGGCAAAAAACTGACACCTACGATCAAGGTAACGGCTACCCGCATTAAGCTGAAAGTAAAACAGTCTACTTCCAAAATAAAGGTTTCTAGACTTGCAAAGGGTGATTCCGTTAAAAGCTGGACTTCCAGCAATAAGAAAATCGTTTCTGTAAACAGAAAGGGAACGATGAAAGGCTTGAAAGCCGGAAAAGCCAAAGTGACCATTACACTGGCCAGCGGCAAGAAACAGGTCATTTCCATTACTGTGCAAAAAACAACAGTAAGAACAACAAAGATCACCGGACTGAAATCAAGAGTGACCGTTGCAAGAAATAAAAAACTTACGCTGAAACCGGTCATCAGCCCGATCACTTCCCAGGAGAAAGTTACCTACAGTTCTTCGAATAAGAAGATCGTGACGGTAAATTCCAAGGGTGTGATCACCGGAAAGAAAAAGGGAACAGCCTATATCACAGTGAAATCTGGAAAGATCCGCAAAAAAGTAAAAGTAGTAGTTAAACAAAAATGATTTAAGCAGGGGGCTGCCTTTCATGAATACACATGGAATGGCAGCTCCTTTTTTCATTTTTTGCATGTAGTTTTATTTGCAGAAGTAGATTACGATATTAATAGTTGACCAAGAGAGAAGAATGTTTAGATAATATGTTATAGTGATAATGGAAGCATGGTAACAAAAAAAATTATAAAAATAGAAAAAAAGTGCAACCAAACAGAAAAAAATACGTTCTATATAACAGAAAATATTAATATGGCACACTGCAAATAACCTATCTGCATAAAAACACTAATATACGGGGGAGAAATGTGATATGGAAGATACAAAATATAGAAAAAAGTGCGATTGACGCCAACAATATCTTGTGTTAATATGATTGTGAGATTTGTATTTGTATCTGTAAACACAGATAAGAAACGCTGGTTCCGGATCTGACCGGAAGTAAAACATTAAGGAGCCAAAAGCCTCCTGCCTTTGTAATAAATAAGGTCATTTAGAATGAAAATTTCTAAATGGCCTTTTTTTGTTGCAAAAATATGGCAGACAACAAGTACAGATCAGCAAATAAGGAAAGGAGGATCACAAAAAAACACAAGGAAACTCAGAATGCAAGGAGGGCGTTATGAAACGAAAAAAGATGGAAAAGGAGGTCGTGCACCTTCTTGAATGGATTATCGAATATCCAGGAGTATGGCAGATTGTATGTAATCCAGATGGAAAGGAAACTTCGCCTGAATCTTTTAAGATGGCATATGATATGCTGGTCAAAAAATCTCTGTTTTATCTGATACCGGTATTGTTTGCAACACATCCGGGAGAAGAATCACTGGAGATGGCAAAAAATTTATGTACGGCTGACTCTGCTGCCCGCGAGATCCGAAAAAATGGTATGGGAGCATTAGTCAAATGTATGCGGGAACATCTGGAATGAAACTGGAAAACTTTATAAGGTTATGGGAGGACAATTATGAACAAATCAATCATGATGGGACGAGTAGTAAATGAGCCTGATTTACGCTACACACAGACAGAGAATGGAGAACTTGCCATCGCAAACTTTCGCTTGGCGGTAAACCGGAAATTTGTACGAAGAGGAGATCCGGAAGCAGATTTCTTCAGCTGTACGGCTTTTGGCAGAAAAGCAGAGTTCGCGGAAAAATATCTGTTTAAGGGTATCAAGATTCTGGTAGAAGGTCGTATGCAGAATGACAACTACAAGAATCGGGCTGGTGAAAATGTCTACGGCATGCGGCTTATGATTGAAGAGATTTCTTTTGCAGAAAGTAAGAAAGCTTTAGAATCTGGAAATGACGAGCGGGAAGAGCCGGAA
Source organism: Blautia sp. 210820-DFI.6.14 (assembly GCF_020558815.1). Taxonomy (NCBI): domain Bacteria; kingdom Bacillati; phylum Bacillota; class Clostridia; order Lachnospirales; family Lachnospiraceae; genus Blautia; species Blautia sp. 210820-DFI.6.14. The sequence continues at coordinate 26,586 of NZ_JAJCKS010000014.1, read as the reverse complement.
AGAGAAACAAGGGCATCTTCTAATCGAAACCGTTCTGACCGTGCAGAAAACCAGCGTTCAGCTTCCAGAAGCACCAGAAGTGAAAGAGCAGCAGAAATGGATGACCGCGACTATGACAGAGAACGTGAAGGTGGAAGATACAGAAGCAACACCAGGGCAGGTGAATCAGATGACAGACGGAGATCAAATTCTGGCGGGACAAGATCCAGAGGAACTTCGGCAAGAAGCCGGGAGCGTAGTCAGGATATTGATGACCGGTACATGGAAACAGATGATGAAAAACTGGATTTTGACTGAGCAAATCATAGGAGGAAATGCTTATGATGGAGAAAATGAACAAATGGTTGTCTGCACATAAACAGCTGTGCGTGATAACTGGAATTTTTGGTCTGTTAGTATCACCATTTTTATGGCCGGTATTTCTGGCAGTGATCATACAGTCCCTTTCACTGGTCATTCCGGTTGCAGCAGGACTGTTTTTCTATGAAAAATTTATTATGAAAAAGGACAAGGAGGAAACGAATGAGAATGATGATGACAACAAACAGCAAAAGAACCATGCAGATGCCCGTAAAGTACATGCAGATGCTGAAAAGACCGAGGATTTACCGAAAAATCATGAGAAGGGATCGGAAACGGTAAATTTCGATAATCAGGAGAAGCAGGCAAGATGCAGGGCACAGGCTGCCATATGGTACGAAAATGAAGGCTTTGAGCGGATCCAGGCGATTCGGAAAACTCTGGAATCTGAAAATCGAAACCGTTTTTCAGTAAACAGGGAAGGAATCTGCAGTATTTCCATTGGAAAAAGGAAATATCGAAGGGTTGGAATTTTAAAAGGATATCCTTTTGGACAGACAGAGGTGATCCGGGAAAAACTAAAGAAGGATGGTTTCATCACCAGTATGGGATGCAATAATTATCTCTGGATCTCATGGTAGAGAGGAGCTGGAACATGAGCATTTGCTGTAAAGCCATCCGGCAGATCTATTATAATGCAGGAAGTGGATATACGGTAGCTTCCTACATGACCAATGAAGATTTACCGGAGGAAGTAAAAAAACAAAAGAATGGAAATTATGGAATATTTCAGGCATTTGGAACCGAACTTCCGGCGAACGAAGGCCTGGATGTGGAACTGACGGGAGACTGGAAACCCACAAAATATGGAATGCAGTATAGTGTGAGCAATTTTTCAGTAACCATGCCAACCACAAAAGAAGGTATTCGGACTTATTTGTCGTCATCCCTGATCAAAGGGATCGGACCGGCAATGGCAGCCCGCATCGTAGAAACGTTTGGGGAAGATACACTGAATGTTTTTAATGACAGCCCGGAGAAACTTCTTCGGGTAAAAGGAATTACGCAGAAACGCTTAGATGATATTCTGGAAGGATATCAAAAAAGCAGTTCCATCCGGGAACTGATGATGTATTTGTCCCCTTTTGGGGTGACTCCTGCAAAAGTTTCAAAAATACAGGAGAAATTTGGCCCTGCTGCAGTTATGATTGTGAAGGAGGAGCCTTTCCGGCTCTGTGAGGTTCATGGATTTGGATTTCTGACTGTTGACCAGATTGCAGTAAAGGCAAAACATTTCCGTGCAGATGATCCCCTTCGTATTAAGGCTGCTATTTTGCATATTATGTCAGAAGCAGAAGGCGAAGGACATTTGTATTTAAAAAGAGAGGACATTATAGAACGTGTCGAAAAACTTTTAAATCACAACAAAGATGTTTCACCGGTCTCTGAACGGGCAATCCGGGATACAGGCAATGATATGATCCATATAGATGGAAGCCTGGTCTGCCACGATGGAGGGTTTTATACACGCAAAAGCTTCCAAGCCGAACTGGGAGCTGCTGCCGCATTAGTCAGACTCCATATGCAGACGGGAATGGCTGTAAATGTTGACCGTATTTTAAGAAAGATCCAGAAAGAACAGGATATTATTTTGAATGCGAAACAGCAGGTGGCAGTAAAAAATGTCTTTGAAAACCCGGTATCCATCATTACAGGAGGACCCGGCAGAGGAAAGACTACGGTGATCCGTTTCATCATTGCTGTACAGGAAGCATTGGATAAAAATGCGGTGATCCTTTTATGTGCACCTACAGGCATCGCCAGAAGGCGAATGCGGGAATGTACAGAGTATCCAGCACTGACAATCCATAAATCCATAGGGCTTACCGGAGAAGCTGGAGAGGAAGAATGGAAGAACGAGCAGCCAATTCCAGATGACCTGATCATAGCAGATGAGTTCAGCATGGTCGATATGTATCTGGCGGACAAACTGTTTGCCAGTATTAAATCCGGTGCCAGACTGGTTCTGGTGGGTGATAAAGATCAGATCGAATCCGTAGGGCCTGGAAAAGTATTTCAGGAGATCATTGATTCCGGCGTATTTCCGGTAACTGTCTTAGATGAATGTTTCCGACAGGAAGGGAATTCCACCATCAGCCAGAATGCCATTAAGATCAATAAGAATCAGCTGGATCTGGTGTTTGATGATACCTTTCAGTTTATTCCGGCTTCCACACCGGAAGAGGCTTCGCAAAAGATACAGAAGATCTATCGGAAAGAAGTACTGCAGAGAAACGGTTCTCTGGAAGAAGTGCAGGTGATGTCACCGCTACGAAAAGATACGGAAGCGGGTACGGATGCATTGAATCTGGTATTGCGTGACATTGCGAATCCAAAGCGTTTCGGTTATCCGGAAATCACAAATGGCAGGAATACTTACCGGGAAGGTGACCGGGTCATGCAGACAAAAAACAACGATGAAGTAGCAAATGGCGACATTGGAGAAGTCATAGGGATTTTTCGGAAAGATCAAAAAATGGTCATGCGTGTAGATTTTGGGGATGGCCGGGTCATGGAATATCAGGAGGAAGACTATTGGCCGCTGACACTGGCATATGCGATTACGGTACATAAGGCTCAGGGCAGTGAATATCCGATGGCAATCCTTCCAATGCTTCCATGTTTCCGGTGGATGCTTCGCAGAAACATTTTCTATACGGCAGTAACAAGAGCCAGAGAAAGGTTTATAATTGTGGGAAGCAAACGTGCAATCGCACAGGCTATCCGGACGGATTACATCAGCCGGCGAAACACCATGTTTGGGTACCGTATCCGAAAAATATATGAAGCAATCCTGGAACAGGAAAAGAGCGCATAAAGAATGAATGACAGGCAGACGTTGGAAAAACCCAATGCTCTGCCTGTTTCTTTCCTTCGTATGCAGAAAATCACATAATGAAAGAGGAGGGAACAAAATGCCAGATCTTTGTTTTTATGCACCATGGATTATGAAAGAACCCATTCCGGACCCATTTCGGATGATGTTGGAAAAAGCAGGGAAAAAACGGATCAGCTATGATGAAGCGGATTGTTCCATGCGAAATATCAGGAAGCAGGGAAAAGTCTCCCGCCTTCATGGGCCTACGTTACATGCTCTTCTGACACTGATTCAGATCCGGAAAGAAAAAGACTCTGGTGCTGCCGGTATACAAAGGGGCAGGGATGCCATAAATTATTTCTGCATGGAATATCCTGGAAATCAGGGAAAGTATGTAATGACTTATAATTCGAAAAACGGACGTTTCAGTGGGATTTTAAAGACAGAAGAAAAAAACGAGAAGCTTCCGGGAATCCGGGAGGGCAAAAACACAGGCGAGCAGTACCTGGCCCTTTTGGCTTATGCCAATCTGGTCCCGGATAATCCTTTATTTAACGAAGAGTTCCAAAAAAATTTCTACATACTGGAAGAACAGGAAAAAAAGGAATGGGAAGACATGGAAGCTGCACTGAGGGCGGCATTTATCTGTTGCGATGCCATGTACTGCGAAGTAATAGCAAATCCGCAGCAGGCGGTCCCGCTGGAAAAGAGCCAGTTCCGTGCAGAGGAACTGGAGGATGTGCTTCCGGAATATAAAATTGCGGCCGGGGTATATGCACCAAACGATGAAATCTATGGAAAGTTTCATGTGCTTTTGCCTGTAAATGAGAAGACAAAAAGAACACTTTTTGAATTAAAACAGATCTACTCTGGCAGATGGGATGTAAATGAAAGGACAAAAGAAAGGATCCCTTCGCTTCCAGAAGACTATCTGGTAAGTAAGGAAGCTGAAGAAATCCTGCAGATGGTGGATAAGACACCGGCAAGGCTGTTTATGATGACAGGCGATGCCGGTACTGGAAAGACAACGGATGCCAGAATGATCGCCCAGATCTTAGGGCTTCCATATTATGTGTTCACCTGTGGACCCGGAACGGATGAACTGGAACTTTTAGCGACCACCGTACCAAATATGGGAGGAACAGCGCATCTGGAAATGGAATTGCCACGTCTGGAAGACATTGAAATGGATCCGGCTTCAGCTCTTGCAACGGTAAATGGCATTTATGAAGAGGGGATCAGCCGGGAAAAAGCTTTTCAGGAGATCCTGAAAGCAGTTTATGAAAAAGGCTATGAAAAGTCGAAAAATGAAAAAGACTTCCTATTAAAAGAGTCAGAAATCGTAAAGGCATGCAGGGAACCATCTGTGATTGAAATTCAGGAGCCGGCCATGATTGAAAAACCTGGGACACTTACGAGATTAAACTCCCTGTTTGACGATGGAGCTGTAACCGATCTGGTAAATGGAGAACAGATACGGAGAAATCCGGATACGATTGTGATCATGACCACTAATCTGGATTATGTTGGCTGTCAGAACTTCAACCAGTCAGTTCTTTCCCGAATGAACCTGATTCAGCCAAAGGAAGCCCTGACAGAAGAGGAAATGGCAAAAAGGGCAATGAAAAGAACCGGGTTTAAAAACAAAGAACTTCTGTCCTTTATGGCTGCCACGGTCTGCAAGATCCATGAATATTTGATTGAACAGGACATTACGGATGGCGTATGCGGATACCGGGAATTGGAAAACTGGGTGTTAAGTTACATGGTTTCCAATGATCTCAGGAGGTCAGCATGGACAGCACTGCTCAGCAAAGCATCCATGGACAGGGAAGAACAGGGAACTATGGAACGCATCTTTCTTCTTCCTCATTGTGATGTGGATTAAAAACGGATGGAGGAAACGAATGAAAAAGGCTTTATACCGGAAACGGATATGTGCAGAGAAAGAAAAACTGACACCGGAAAAAGTATTTCATACGCCGCAGTATCGTGATCTTTTGACCTCGATCGGGCATGAAATCACGGGTGGAAAGTTGACTACATTACGGTTATACGATGATAAAAATTCGGGGATTGCAGGATGGAATCAGGGAGAAACAGTTGCCGTAAATCTTGGAAACCAGATTACGTCAAGTTTTCTGACACTGGAATTAAAAAGTGACAGCCTGATCGGGATTCTGGGACATGAATGCGGACATTACCGGTATACGGATTCTGCACTTAGAAAAAGGTATGCCGAGCATATGTTAAATGGTAGCTGGTATCCAAAGGAGCCAGTACCGGAAAATGCACAGGAAAAAGAGGCATTGGATGCGATGAATGTCTACTTTGAAAGAAAAGATAAAGCAATCCTTTCTATCTTTCTGCAGACAGCATCTTATCTCAGCAATCTTTTGAATGATATGTACATAGAAGAGAAGATGTGCGCCCTTTTTCCGGGAAGCATCCGCAGGGGAATCCTTATGAATCGTGACCGAAATGTGGAATGGCTTCCAACACTTAGGGAAATGCTGGAAACGGAGAAAGACAGGTTATCTATTCTTATGAACCTGTGTGCACAGTATGCCTTGTCTTCAAGGGTCAATGCCTGGGATGGTGCGGATTACGAGCTTATTGATACACTAAAACTGCTTATGCCGGTCATTGATGAAGCGGGAAAGGCAGCAGATGACATGGAGAGATATCTTGCCACCAACCATATCCTTCTGATGATCTGGAAATATTTTGCGGAAATCATAGATGAAATAGAGAAGAACAGTACAGAAAATGAAGAGCAAAAGCCAGAACAGGAAGAGCGTGAAGGGCAAGAGGAAAACCCGAATGAATCCGAAGAAGAACCGGAGGAAGAAAAGCAGGGTAACACAGGGTCACAGACTGAGCAAAATGAAGATAAGATCAGAAAAGAGGATACGGAACAGGAGTCGGAAACAGAAGACAAAACAGAAAGAAACGGAAAGGATCAGGAAACGGAAGACCCTGAAAACGGGCGCACTGCAGAGCTTCAGAAATTTCTGCAGCAGCTGTGTGAAAATCTTCCGAAATGTGTCAGGGAGTCTGGTGGCTTCGAAGACAAACAGAATGAATGTGGCATCCCTGCCTCAGAAACGGAAGCATCCAGTGATAATGCCTTACAAAAAATCCTTTATGAAATGGCGAAAGAGACGCTTGATGAAAAGATACAGAAAGAAATTTTCGAACATCTTCAAAAGGAATTGATGGAGATACCGTTTGAAGAAGGCCATGACCTGGTACAGAAAAAACTTTGCCGTAAGACCGAGATATCAGATTTTTTAAAATTACTGACAGAAAAGTATGAGGGGCAGCTTGAACAGGTAAAAAAGAGACTTCGCCTGAAACTGCTTCCTATATTGAAAAATCAGAAAGAACGCACGGAACATAAGCTTTTTCTTGGACGTCGGGTAGATCTTCGAAACATAGCTGCACCGTCTGGGGCAGTATTTAAGAAACAACAGCCAGGAAAAAAGATGGATATCTGTGTGGCTGTGCTGGTCGATAATTCTTTTTCCATGTGTGGGGAACGGATGGATCATGCCATTCTTGCAGCACTTTGCCTGTATGATTTTTGTATGGAAGCAGAAATACCGGTTTTGGTGTGCGGACATCATACAGATGGATACCGGCATGAGAACCTGAAAGACGAAACGGTGTATCTGCATTGCTGCGCAGATTTTGAAACGGATGAAAAGGATCGGTTCCGGATCGCTGGTATGCAGCCTTATGGAAGCAACCGGGATGGAACTGCATTGTGGTATGCTGGCAGCCGGCTTTTAGAACGACCGGAAAAGCAGAAACTGCTGTTTGTGATCAGTGATGGTGCACCTAATGCAAACCAGTATGGAGGCACAGGGGCAAAAAGGGACCTTCAGAAGATTCGGAAAAAGCTGCTGCAGCAGGGAGTATTCTTTCAGGCGGCTGCAATCGGAAGCGACAAGGAAGCAATTCAGGAAATTTATGAGGAATCTTTTCTGGATATTACGGATCTTGAACAGCTTCCAGCTCTTCTGACAAAGAAATTGCTGCGTTTTATCAGGAGGTAAGGATGAACAGGAAAAACAGGAAAGAAAAAGAACAGAATACGGATGTATCAAAACAGATCTGTGTTCATAAGACACAGAATACGTTACTGGAATTTAATAGCTTTTTGCGGATGGCAGAGCCAAAGGATTTCTGGCATTTTCACGAAGACTTTGCCAGCGATTATTCCAGGATCCGCGCTGTCATGGTTGACTACAGCAAAGAAGACAGCATCAGCGTTTATGCAAATCTGAGCCCGGAAATCATAAAATACCTGTATTCCCGTATATGGAATAATGTGCAGGAATTTAAATTCTTCCAGCAAAAGATCTTTTGCGAGGATAAAAATTCCAACATGGGAAGAGTTACAGTATTTTCCATACAGAGGAAGGTTCGCAACAACAAAGGAGAAGTTTTAAATTATCCGTGGGTTGTCAGGATACAGAATGGCACCGGTGTAGCGATGCATAATGCCAATGGCGGGCAGTATTGTAAAAAAGACAGCTACCGGAAAGAAAAAGAGGTTACCATACAGCTGAAAGATGAGGAAATCTTCACACTGTTTGCAAGAACTTCTGCTGTGATCCAGTCATTTGAACAGGATTGCATGACACGCCGCAGACAGGCTGGAAATTTCCGGAATTTGTACAGAATGATAGAAAAACTCATTGTGGAAACTGAGGAGGAAAAAGATAATGCTGCGTAAAAGAATAAAGAAGAACACATTGAAATGGAAAAAAATCTATGCGGAACAGTTTCTTGATATGATGGACGAGGAAGAAAATGCTTTACAGAAGATTTATCTGACAGGGTATGTACTTGAACTGAAAAAGAACCGGTATTTTGCCGGATGGTACAAAGACCGGATCGTTTGCCGTTCCCTAGAGTATGCACGTTATTTTCCGAGTGCCGAGGCAGCGGAAGAGTATGTACATAAGTATCTGGGATTTGCAGGCATGACCTGTTATATCTGCCATGTAAACTGGACGCTGGCTTCCTGCGGGAGTGAAAATATGGAAGATAACGAAGAGAACTTGTTAGAGGAAAATGGTAAGATCCTTTCGTTTGCAAATTATGCAGATGTAAAGCAATACCAGAAACAGCGAGGCATGGAACATTCTACAATGGCGATCACTTATGCAAGCCGGAAAAAGAAGATTATCCTGGCAGCATAAGAACAATTTTGGGGGACTGGCGAACAGTCCCCTTTTTATATGGGAAAACAGGAGGAAATTGGATGGAATGGAAGAGTTATGAAGAATGGCTTGATATTACCCTGTACCGGCAGATGACGAACCTGATCTATAAGCTGTCATCTAATGAGGAAAAATATAAAATTTATATGCAATTAAAAGAAAATGACATGTTTCTGGAAAAGCCGAAGGTAGACATGGAAACTGCTTATGGACTGCACTATCCGGGAGAAGTCCTGGAGCGCATTGGAGAACATCTGACCTTGACAAAGCAGACATACCGTGCCCTCGGACTTGCCCTGGCAAGGATGATGCCTTTACAGGAGACCTGTATGTTCAATGGAACTCAAAAGGATCTGTTTTGGAAAAAGATGAAACAGATTCTTGGAGAGAAAGACCTGTTTTTGATCAGTATCAATTATATCTGTGAGGAAAAGGAAAAGAATCGGTGGAAACAGGCCATGCATGCGTATCCATTTGAGCGAGCAGAAGAAATGCTGTTTGCCATGTCCATCCTTCCGGATGATGAAACACTGTGGGAAGGCATAAAACAGAGACTTGCTGACAGCTTTTCAAAGAACCGGAAGATATCCGTATTTACTGAATGGAATCTTTTCGTGTGGATGGTAGGCAAAGTAATGACAAAGCTTAAAGGGTATCGCAAAAAGGATCTGGATATCCTGAAACTGCTGGTAAAGTTAACAGGCACAAATGCTAAAAATGCGGATGCCGTTTTGGAAAAACGTATGCGTATGTTTGGATATTCCGACAAAGAGACCGCTTTTTTAAATTTTGTACTGATGTATTTTGTAGAGAGACCCGATCGGATAAGCCTTTCCGGGTTGACAGCAGAAAAAATTGGTCTGAATGTATTAGAGGCATTTTTGCCCGGAAAAGAGACATATCCAGAAGAAGCTTATGTACTTTGTTCACGGATTTTAAGAACATATGGGAAACTTTCTGTCCGTATAGACGGTAAAGAACGGCTGGAAAAATGTATGAATGAAACGTTCAGGGTGGAAAATGTAAAAACGTTTCTTACGTTGTTTCCATTTAGAAGTAATGAACCGGAAGAGTGGCACTACATTGATCTGACAGAAGAAAAATGGGATCCTCTGGTAAAAGAGCTCTCTTCGGAAGAATTTGAAGCGTGTGTTACAGATACTCTGAAAGGCAAAACATACAGTACGAAAAGTTTGCTGAAGTATCTGGAACGTTATGAAAACCTTACAGGAAAAAGATATCAGGATGTTTTCTGGAAAAAGAGTGAGTGGGAACTTTACGCGGTTTTCAACCGGCTGATCCTGCATGGGATTTTGGATGGAAAAAAGTATCTAGAAGAGTTTGTAAAGGATTACAAAAATGAAGAGCCAGATTTGAAAAAGAAATGGGAATTTATGGCAGGATATTTAAAAAGTGAAATAAAGGGTCTTTGTAATGAGCATTCCTATCTTATGCTGAAATTTCTGATCAATGAGATTGGAATGGATGGATGCGAATTCTTAAGCCCTTGGAGGATTTTAAAGGAAACTTTCTCCTTGGGATACTATGCTATCCAACATAGAGAGTGCGAATTTTTTTCGCCAGTTCTGGGAAAAGAGGAACACCGGGAACTGTTTTCAATGGTAGAAAAGAAATTCTTTTATGAATATCCGGATATTTATCCAGAATACCTGACGGCCTTACTTTTAAAGGAAAGTACAGCACTTTGGCTGGAACAGTCAGAAGCATATGAGCTTTCCAAATTGCTTCTTCCATTTATAAGTGATTCTTATCGAAGAGAAACCCTGTATCAGAAATATATGACAGAAGAGGATCGGAAAAGATATCAGGAACGGAAAGAATGGCTAAAGGAACAGAAAAAACGGATAGATCACTGGAAAACAGAAAAAAACATCAAACAGCAGTTTAATCAGATATTACGGGAAAACAGAAAAACGGATAAGGAGATTCAGTCTATTTATGAGTTTTACAAGAATGGTCGTTATTCATATGGCCATAAAAAGCTCTACTGTAAGATCGTTTCCTCGTATTTAAAAGATAATTTTACAGGAACAGCGAAAAAGCCGATGGCCAAAAAGGAAGCTCTGTATCTTCTTAAACTGGCAGAAAATATGTACCAGGACGAATGCATGGAGTTACCGGAGATTACTGAATTAATAGAAAGGGCAGAGGTAGCGTGATGATCGAAAGAATCTTAAAGCACATGAATATTTACAGGGAAATGAAAAAAGCAGCAATTCCCCTGAACCTGATAGGAAAGAAAGGGGAAGATTCCTGTATGAATGCGGCCAGACTGGTAAATCAGCAGGAACTTTCCAGTCTGATGGAGGGGTTAAATGAGGAGACGATTTCTTCTTTGATGGACGATCCGGAAATACTCAGCTATTTGGGTAAAATGAACAAAAAGGATTTTTCTATTTTAGAACCAGACCGCATCAGAATGGTCATAGAATGTGCGGGAAATGAAAAGCTGTCCGAATTTCCCTATGAAAAGATTGAGAAAGTACTGGCAGATAAAGAAATCCCGGACCGGATCGTATATGTTTATCTGAAATATTATGCTTTTCTGGAACCGAAAGAAGAGTTAAAGAAACAGCTAGTAGCAAGTCTTGAGACCTGCATTGGTGAGTTTGATGTTGCCTGTGCGGGAATAAAGATACGCATGCTTTTGATAAATCCGGCTTTTTCAACGGAGCTTCTTTATGAGCTGCTCAAGGATGAGGAATCATTGGCATTACTTTTGAAGCAGGATCTGATGGAACTTGTAAATTATTTATCCGAGTTTTGTGAAGAAACGGAAAGCTTACATAAGAAGCAGCTGGAAGAATTGAGCCGGCATCCAAAAGAAATCCGGAATGGACTGGAAGTGATTCTCACTCAGATACCAAAAGAATGGCAGGCCTCTTTTCTTCACTTGTGGCTCTGGAACGAATCATTATATGCAGACATTCCAAAGCTGATAAGATTTTTGACAGGTCCGGATGCAGATTTTGAAAAGATTTCAAATGGAAAGGCAGCCTATGTGAACACTCTGTATGGAAATCCGCTTCCAGATATGGATCTTTATGAGCTCACTTTGGAAAAGACAGAGCTTATCCTGTATGCCATTACGAAACGGAAGAAACATTTCCTGGAACTTTTGCGAAAGAATGGAGACTGGCTTATAAACCTTGACAGGAATTCGTTGATTCTGGATGAAGAGGTTTATAAAAGATGCCTGAATCTAAATACTTTAAACGAGCAAAATTTAAGGGATTGTGAATATATGGTAGTTCCCTGGAGAAAGAGTGAAGAATCACTGTTTTCGAAGCCTCGTGTATTTGAAGAATTGAAAGTCCTGTACAATGTGAAAGCAGTCTATATAGACCTGTATGATCGTTTAGCATACTCCAAAAGTGATGATCGTCTTCGGGTGATCCGTGAGTTGATAAAAAGAGACTGCCTGACAGATGCATTAGAGGAAAATCAGGTTGAGCGATTGGCAGAAGCTTTGTCAAAAAAGCCGCTTTCCAGATGGATGCAGGAGGATTTAAAAAACATTCTGGATCTCCGGCATGAAACAGCCATATGGATTTTGATTTTTTTAATGGATTTCCCGGAACTTTTAAAGGATCTTACAAAGGATAATCAGGTTTACTTCCTTTTGCATAATCAGAATCTTTTAAATGGCTGTTCCGGATTACCTGCATTGATGGACAAACTGCTGGCCCAGGATCCTTCCTGGAAGAATTTAAAGACAGAATTGAATATTTCGGATGCTTTTGTCGAGGAAAATAAATCCAATATCCAGAAGTTCATTTATGAAGGCGGCGCAGAGATCATGACTTCCTTTCTGAACAGGCAGCCGAAAAAGAAGGAAGAAATCCGAAGAATCGTAAATGCTGAGTTATTAGGAAAATTCATGGAGCTGAAATACCATGAAGGAGATCTGGGACGGGAAATTGCTTTTCCAATAAAAAGAGATACAGAAGAAATCTGGAAAGAAAAGCTGTTGCGCGTGGATTGTGGATGGGAAATCTGGGAAGAGGACAGCCTGCTTCCGGTTATGCAGATAGGAGAAGTACCGCTGCGCAGCTGCATTTCCTATCGGAATGGTCCAAATTGTGATTGTCTGTTATCCTGTTTTGATGCAAATAAAAAAATCATATTTATCAAACACAATGGTAAAATTGTATTTCGTGCAATTCTCCGTCTGACAAAAGGTTCTTTTGTAGCTGCGGATGAAAGGAAGACGCTTGAGTTTGTTGATGTGACTGCCAAAAGCGAACCACATGAAAATAAAGCAGAAGAACTGGTTTTGTTTTTGGAACGTTATTATCAAAGCGGACTTAGCGAACAGGAAATACGAAAAGCAGTAAATTTAACTGCTATGCTGGTAAAAGAAAAAGCAGAAAAACTTGGAGCAAGGCTTGTACTTAGCAGCAGTTATAAGAATGTTCTGGAAAATAAAAACTATGTTTTGACAAACTTTTATATGTACATTTCTGCATCTAAAAATGGAAGCCAGTATCTGGACAGCCTTGGAGGGGCCGCTGGTGTCAGTGCTTCCGGAAGCTACACCTGCAATACATTTTTGCTGGAAGCAGAAGAGAGGAGAGAAGAGAGCTTATGAATATACGAAGAGCAGGAAGAAAAGTAGTAAAAAACCTACATAAAGAGTATGGCATATATCGGATCGGTTTTGTAAATATTTATGGTGAAGAAGATGAAACAGAATTGGACGCCATGAACATCAATGATCTGGAAAGATTATGGCTGTCTCTTTGTCCGGAATTTGAGTGCAAGGGAAACAGTGTATGCTATGTGGAACGGGTAGGTTAAAAAACACCCGATGCAATTCGGGGAAAAAGTGTCTTGTAAAGGTCATTCATTGATGCTAAGATAAAATAAACAAAAGCTTTTTCGAAAATTTCTTCATAACATAAAAAGAATAAAGAGGGAGGTGACAGCGAACGTGGCAGATGAAAAAATTGTGCCAGAGAACGGATTGGAAGTACGTTACGAAAGATATAAAGGTATTATTAAGAATTTTACACTCATGAGTGACATATTTATGAGAAATGTTTTCAAACAGAGAGAATGCTTGGAATATGTTCTGCAGGTCATTATGGAAAAACAGGATCTGAAAGTAATTGATCAGATCATCCAGAAGGATTATAAGAATCTGCAGGGACGATCCGCAATCATGGACTGTGTTGCCAGAGATTCCGAAGGCAAACAGTTTGATGTGGAGATCCAGCAGGATAATGAAGGTGCATCACCTAAGAGGGCACGTTACCATAGTGGTTTGATGGACATGAACACTCTAAATCCAGGTCAGGATTTTGATGAATTACCGGAAAGCTATGTGATTTTTATTACCAGGGATGACATCCTTGGGTATGGTTTTCCTATTTACCATATTGACAGGCATATCAAAGAAGCCGATGATAGCTTTCAGGACGAAGCACATATTATATATGTGAATTCCAGAAAACAGGAAGACACAGAACTTGGGAGACTTATGCATGATCTGCATTGTAAGAATGCGGATGAAATGCACAGTCCAGTTCTTGCAAAGAGGGTACATGAATTAAAAGACACGCAGAAAGGGGTTGAGCTTATGTGCCATGAAATGGAAAAAATTTATAGCGAAGGAATGGAAAGCGGCGAAAAGCGCGGTGAATTAAAGGCTAAAAAGGAAACAGCCCTTTCACTTGCAGAAATGGGTCTGCCTGTTGAAAAAATTGCAAAAGCTGTAAATCATAATGTGAATGAAGTCCAAAAATGGATTGATGAAAATCTATGTGCAATAAAATAAGGAACGCATTTATAAATGGGCAGGTCTGTTGGGCTTGCCCTGATTTATATAATATCGTGCTTAAGAGTAAATATCCAGTTATAATAGAGCAGTTATTCTGTATCAGAGTTGTAGAGACATCAGCCATAAATATATAGTATTAGAAAAGGAGCCTATCAAATGGAAACATTAGTTATCTATTTTTCGCAGAAAGGAAAGACAAAAGAAGCTGCTGGACGGATCGCACAGCTTTCCGGTGCAGATCTGGCAGAGATTAAGACTCATAAATCTTACCGGATGTCTTATAGAAAAACGGTATTTACCGCATTAAAAGAAATTTTATTAAATGAGCGGCCAGAACTGGATATGGAGATTCCTGATATTTCTGCATACGACAGGATACTGATAGGAAGTCCGATCTGGTGTGGAACATTTCCAAATGCAGTATTCAGTTTTCTGGATAAGGTAAACCTGAATGGAAAAAAAGCAGCAATTTTTACAACCAGCGGAGCTACAGAACCACAAAAAATTGCGGTGAAGATCAAAAAGAAATATTCTGCAAAATGGTGCAGACCATTTAATGCGAACCATGCAACAGATGAAAATATCACAGATTGGTTAAAATAGTATGATCTCACGAACAGGAATGCGGATGAAATGCACAGTCCGGTTCTTGCAAAACGGGTACATGAATTAAAAGACACGCAGAAAGGGGCCACGCTTATGTGCCATGAAATGGAACAAATTTACAGCGAGGGAATGGAAAGCGGCGAACTAAAAAAAGCAAAAGAGACAGCTCTTTCTATGGCAGAAGAGGGGATGGATGTTAAGAAAATTGCCCGTTTGGTTAAAGTAAGCGAAGACGACATCCAGAAATGGATTGATGAAAACATGTGTGTAGCGAAGTAAATAAAAATGATATTATAGTGGGTAAGTCGGTTTTCGACTTACCCATTTATATTAAAAGTTAGAAATTTTTAGCACTATGTTGTCAAAATTCTAAATAGCAATATACAATAAAAGCAGATACATAAGCTGTTCTTTTATTGAAAAATGCAGCAATCCGGGCTGCTCCCATGCTTTTGCCGGATATGCTTTTTCAAAAAAGTCTCCATCTTTCCAATAGAGTCCATAAATCAGAAGACGTTTCCCCTCCCGGATAGCTTCCGGCTCCATAATCAACTCCCAACGAACCTGATCCATAAGGTGAAGATAAAGTGATACACATAGAACCAGGTTACTGGTACGATTGTGTGCAAGAAACTTCTGCTCCAATAATGAGGGCATTTCAAAAGAAATCTTAAAATCATTAAAAATTTTTCTGTATTCTATATAAAACTCCCATAAAGTAGCAGGTGTGATCTTATATCTTGCAGTGCGTGCAGATAAAAGAAATTGCCTCGGGCCAGAGGCCGCTGTTTGGTTAAGAAGAGCTTGTTTTACGGCAGATTTCACGGATTTTCCAATCAGTTCACCAAGTTTGGAATGTCCAGAAGCATCCGTAAGAGTTCTGGTACCATCAAGATTAGAAGCGATTACAATTCCGTCAGTTCCAGAACCTGTTGCGATCTCTTCGGAATAGCAGCTTCCCAGTAATAACTGAGAAACAGCAGCAGCTTTCGATTCTCCACAAAGCATCAGTGCTCTGGACATTGCTGCATCAGTCAAATTCTGATTAATGAACAGAAAAATATTGATTGTTCCAGGAGAAAGCATTTCATAATTTCCATCCTCTTCGTAGTAAGAAGCGGGATCGCCGGGATGCATGCCATTGGAGTCAATTCCACCGGTCACAACAGCAGTTACCGTAAGATCCCGGAAGCATACTTCTTCTATAGCACGTAATTCAGTCCAGGCTGCGGTACTTAAGGCAGTAGTGCAGGAGGGGGAAAGACCAAGGGCGTGGACATGTGCAGCTAGATCTTTTTCATAAGTATCTCCAAGCATTTTACATTCATAAGAACCATTCATACAATTGATATTTACAGCATGAGAAAGGTGCCTTGTAAGGCCTCCGTTTAAAGGACTTGTGCTAAGAACTTTTGCTTTTTGTGAAAAAGTGAAGATGGTATTCCCCAATTTTTGCTCGCAGGTAAAAAAAGCTTTCATTACATTTCCTTCTTTTATTTTTATTTATTTATTTTATTAATATCTTTTGATCACGTCAAGTGACATATTTTCACCGCTTAAATTCTATAATTTTCACAGATTCTTAAAATTTATACCATAGTATCGTCATAAATATACTGTATATTAATAACTGCAGATGCTAATTAAGGTATCTCATTTTTAAATATTTTTCTTTTTCATATGCCGGTACGAAAGTATCGGTCTCCTTCCTTTTTAGGACGTATTATTATAATTTGCACAAATCTTAGCCCATAAGAGAGTGACGCTCTGCATATCCTCGGCAGAGCGTCCTTGTGCATTTATGGGATCTTATTTTTCATAATATATTCCAACATATGCTTCCTTGAAAATTTTCCTGATGGACGTAGAAAGAGCAGAGAAGTAAAAATGGTAAGCGTACTTGAAAATGATAAAATAGCAAGATACAGTATTCTGTTCGCGGTATTTTGTTGACGAACACAATATATTGTGTTACCATATAAATGGATTATTTTTATGCATGGTTTGCCACGCAGCAAAGTTTTTTGTTCCGGATATGCTGTTCCGGGAGCAACATTTAGGCGAAGGCCTTTTATCAATAGGAAGACATCAAAAATCAAAAGAAGATTTTTGGTGTCTTTTTTTGTTGTCCAAAAACGAAATGTGAAGTGTGCAAAAAAACAGGAAGGGAGGAAATGTAAAATAATCCACAAAAGATGAACAGGAAAATCAAAAAAGGAGGCAGAATATGGGACAGGATATATGCATTCGAAAAGATGAAAAACCATTGGGATATGACTGGGAATGTGGACATGAGGAATTATATGTCAGAGTAAATATGTACTACAACGGATCCCTGTATGTCGGATTATGGCAAAAGCAAAAGGAATGTGAGAAAAAGCTGGAATTATTCGGAGACCTTACAATTGGAGTTATGGGATTCCTAAGACCGGGGCAGGCAATAATCTCGGATTGCGGAGCAAAAGCAAAGGTTGCGTTTATTGAGAAGTATAAACTCGGAAAAGTTGTAGGTAAGAGGAAAATCAATTATGGCAGCTATTATGTTGCAGAGTTTAATCTTGCACGACTTGCACAGCTCGATCCAGAAGGTACGGAAAGATATCTGCTCGAAAATGGTCTTGATCAAAAAGAACTTAAAGCAGATTAGAGTAAAGATGTACATTTAAAAACCAGGCAATAAAGGTGGTGCGGCATGAAAGACGACGAATATAAGGGATATTACTGTCTGCTGATTGCAATTTTGTGTGATTTGAATGTAGCGGAAGCCAGCACAATGTACGAATACGGACCAGATCATCCGCTTTGTCGGAAAATCCTGAAAAAGAAAGTTCGGAAACCGTCCATAAAAAAGCTAAAGGAAACAGAACAGGCAGCGGTTATGAAAGCTCTTCTTGATCAGGGATACAGCCAGGATGCAGTATCGGAAGCATTTCAGTGTTTTCCATCTACGGTCAGGCGCAGAGTAAGAAAATTAACAGAAAGGAAGGAAACGAATGACAGATCAGAAATTGATTGCAGGAATATTTAATGATTTTTTGGGACTTTATACGGGCAAAATTCAGACCGGTATCCGTCCTTTGATTGAAAAATATAAAAGCCATCCCATGCTGATGGGGCTCCTTTCCAATTTGGATGAAGCGGCAAAGATTCAGGCACCGAAAGCCATGAAAGAAATCTATTCTTTCTATAAGGAATATCGTGGCAGGGATCTGGAAGATGCTGACTGGAAGGAACTGACAGAAAAAGCCCGTCAGATCAGTGCAGGATGGGAGGAAAATGAATGGGTTCGCCGTGTTGTGTTGGAAATGATCAGTCTTTTGGATTCTGATGATGCAGAGAGACGCAGGATTGCATTGGAAGTAGAAAAAGAAATGGAAGCGGCTGAACAGAAAATGAATGCGGCATAAAAAGCAGGCAGGGGCAGGAGATTTTTTCTTCTGCCTCATGTTTTTATCAGGAAAGAAGGGACCGATTATGTTAAATGAGATCATAAAAACTGCAGAAGAATTAAATACAGCAGCATTGCATTACCGCCAGAGTGGGAATATGGATGGTGTGCGGGAACTTGCCAAAGCATATGCAGTTTCCCAAAAACAGACAGAGAAATTTATTCAAGGCAGCCGCTACCGGCTGGTTGATATACCGATTGAGGAAAGAAAGTTTGCGAATGCGTCTGAAAAACTGCGTGCAGAAATGTTTGCCTTAAAGGATGCAGGCTTTGCGGACATCATAGGACAGTATCTTGTAAATCTTGCCAAAACGGATTCAGCTTTAAATGCACAGGTGTTAAAAAAACATAAGATGCTTCAGAGATGTTTGGATTACGTGACGCAAAAAGCCTACAACATTGCACTGGAGGGAGCGAAAAAAAAGGGAGAGAACGGCATTCGGGCCAATACAGGCCTGGCACTCTCCGGCGACCAGGTTTTTCCCTGGGTACTTGAATATTATGCGAAAGATGATGAAAAAGAAATAGCAGAAAAAGAGCAGGAAGAAAAGAAAAAGATTCAAAAGGAATGGGATTCGGTAAATAAGAGAACGAAAACAATACCGAAAAACCAGGGGACAAAGAAAGATTCCGAGGTGCATCCCAAAGAAGCAGCGGAACAGGAAGAAAAGCATATCAGCAGTAAAAAATCAAAAGATTCCGGGCAGATGTCCTTGTTTGACATGATGCAGCCGAAAGAGAGTTAAAGGAGAAGGATATGATCGCATATAAAGGATTTCAAAAGGATTTGAAATGTCGGGGCTTTCAGTTTCAGGAGTATGGCATAAATGAAACGGAAAAAGCAAACTGTAGACAAAATGGATTTCATTGTGCAGAAAACCCACTGGATTGTCTCTGCTATTATCCGAATTGGAAAAATTCCGTGTATTACATAGTAGATGCATCAGGGGATTTGGATGAAGATGGAGAAGATTCAAAAATCTCCTGCACAAAGATGCGCCTGTTAAAGAAAATTGAATTGAGAAGCCTGTTATTACACGGAGCTGCTTACATGTCGAAATATCCAAACCGGAAATGGAACTCCCATGTTGCAAAAGAAAGCGGGACCAGCTGCAACGGATTTTGCATTGTACGTGGAAAAGACCCCAAAGCCAAAGGACAAAAGGGCGATTTACTGTTACTTTTAAAGGAGCAGCCTGGCAACAGCCAGATACTGGAAATTGGGGTCATCTGTATCGATGGTCAGAAATATCCGGAGGAAGCATGGATTGATGTGACTGGAAAGCTGGTGGAGTTATGAGAAAAAAGAGGTTGATGGAGTTAAAACCATTAAAAGTGATGAACAGACATATCGCCGATGCAAAGAAAACGGAAATATCTTTGAGTACACTGGAGAAACAAAGGGGTGAACCCGGAAAATATCGGATGTATTGTCGGGCAGCAGTAGAAAAAGGAATTTTAAAAGTGTATCTATTTGCCGTAACAGATATTGAGGAGAATATAAACTTTCCAAGGTACCGTCTGTTTATCAGCAGAAAAGAGAGACGGTTTATAACTTATGATGAAAAATTAAAAAAATGGAGAAAGGCACTTCTTGAAAGTATCTTATGGGATGCAAGGATTGATTTTGGCAACATCTATGTAAATGACTGTGATACCAAGGTCATCCAAAAATATTTAAAGACAATGCAGCCTGCAATCCGGGCACTGGAAGAGTTTCAGGCGAATATCCGTAAAGAACAAAGGATACGTCATGATAAAAAACTTACAGATTCATGGGACCAAGTGATGAAAACTGTATCTGGACTGCCTAAGAACTGGATCGGATGGGTTTCAAAATATGGAATTACGGAACACTATATCTTCTACAAGTATCAGAAAAATGGTGCTACAGAAGGATACTGTACATATTGCAAAAAACATGTTCCAATCCGCTCACCCAAATATAACCAGAAAGGACATTGTAACGTGTGTGGACAACCGATTACTTTTCGTTCCGTGGGAAAGTCTGGAAGATTTTGTACAAAGTGGTACAGAGTCTATCTTATCCAGAGGAGACGCAAGACTTCTGGTTTTGTGCTCCGGATCTTTCATGCCAGAACGTGGTATAAAAAGGGCGGCTATACAGATTGCGAAACTACCTGCCATGAAGAGCAGAGAAGAATCTTCTCTGCAAATGGAGAGGAAATTTCCAATTTCGTTTATGACCTGTTCAAACAACGGGAAATGCGTTGGATTTCGTGTAGAAGTTTTTGGTATTATACTTGCTGTGACAGTCAATATAAAGGAATGGTTTATCCATATACCCTGTCAGATCTGTCCAGGCATGAATTAAAAGAAACCGGTCTGTATGAGTATGCCCTGGGACAGAAAAAGATAGATCCTGGAAAATATCTTTACCTGTGGAAGACATACCCGGTACTGGAACAAATTGTAAAAGCGGGGCTTTTCCAGTTAGTTGATGATGTACTGGACCACAGGGCAACAGATGCAATAAAAAGAAAAGGCAGAAAACCAACAGAATTCCTGTCCGTGAATAAGAAAGAGTTTCGAAGGCTCCGAGATATGAATGGCGGGGTAAAAGAACTTAAATGGCTGCAACTTGAAAAGAGTACAGGAAAAACAATCAGGGATGAAGAAATATGCTGGATGGTAAAAGAAGGATTTGAACCAAACGACCTGAAGTTTGTTCTGGACCAGATGAGCATCTGCCAGATTCGACATTATCTTGTGAAACAATCAGAAAAATCCGGGGATGATATCAGCCATGTGCTGCAGGTGTGGAACGATTATCTTTCTATGGCAAAAAGACTGGGAATGGATATACATGATTCCATTATTTACCGTACCAGAGATCTTCAACTGCGCCATAAAGAGGCGGTTTTGAAGATAGAAGAAATGAAACGCGGAATCCGACGCAGGGAGCTGGAAGAAAAGTATGTCGGATTTCAGAAACATCTCATTGATTTGAAAGAAAAATATGAGTTCAGTGACGGTGAATATCAGGTCATTGCACCAAAGAGTATCGATGACATCCTATATGAAGGTGATACGCTTCATCACTGTGTAAATAAGACGGATATTTATTTTGACCGGATCGTTTCAAAGGAAAGCTATATCCTGTTTTTACGGGAAAAAGAGAATCCGAAAGTACCGTTTTATACACTGGAAGTTGAACCAGATGGAACCATCCGGCAAAAACGTGCGGAATTCAACCGTCAAAATAAGGACATTGATAAGGTGACTTCTTTTTTAACATTGTGGCAGAAGGAAATTCAGAAACGATTAACCAAAAAAGATCGTAAGAACACAGAAGAAAGCAGGAAGCTCAGGCAGCAGAACTATCAGGAGATACGTGATAAGCATGTAGTTGTCCATGGCGGAGCATTTGCCGGGGAACTTCTGGCTGATCTTTTAGAGAAAGACTTAATGGATCTACCAGTGGAATCGGCAGAAAACGAAGAAAGCCCTACTGAAATAGCGGCGTAAATAAAAGGATAAAGTGGATGCGGCAGGGAGTTCCCCTGCTGCATTTGAGCAGAAAAGATAAAATGACATTATATGCAGCAGAAAATGGAGGAGAGGACGGAAATGAATAAAAAAGAATTGCGTAATATGAAATTGCTGGAAGCTACGGACGAACTGATAAAACTTGCAAAAGAAGATGTGCCAGTAAGAGATGAAGGATACTATACGGAGCAGCTGATTTATCAGAGGGGGCTATATTTACGTGCAGAAGTAGAAAACAATATTTTAAAAGTAGCATTTTATCTGGCAGAATATCTTTCCAGGGACTGTCGGAAACCTGTATATACATTATATATTGATAAAAAGAACGATGTTTTTAAAGGGTATGATTACCGGACAAAGAAATGGTCAGATAGTATGCTGGATAAGACCATTTTCTCAAAATGGTTATATCAGGAAAATTCTTATATGAAAGAGGCGGATACAGCGTTGATCCAAAAGTATCTTGAAAGTGAATATGACGATGCTTTTTATGCACTGTATGTATATCAACGTGAGCAAAGACACCGGAGGCTGGGCATGAAATATGAAAAAATTCTGACAAGCTGGGATCAGTGTATGGATAGACTTCCCAAAATTCCGAAAGACTGGCTGAGATGGCAGAAAAAAGTTGGAATTACCCAGAATTTTATCTTTTATCATTACAGCCGCAGGAAAGATCAGACAGGATATTGTAGTTGGTGTGAAAGCGAAGTTCCAATCAGCCATCCTCACCATAATGCAGTGGGGCATTGCCCAAAATGCAGACATCAGATTCAATATAAAGCATTAGGCCGGGCCAAAAATATAGAAACCCAAAAAGAGACTGCATACCTGCTTCAGACCTGTGGAAATAATGTATTTGTTTTGAGAGAATTCCAGCTTCAGATGCTCATAGTAAGCAGCTCATATAAAAAACCAGTATATTCTTTCTTTGAGCGCCGGAGAATCCTGTATGATGAAAAATTAAATACGAAAGAATATTATTTCGGCCGTCATCATTGGACAAAAGAAAGCCGATGGATCCAGGGTAAATTACAGGTTCCACTGTATCCAGGTTACGGTGGCTATATGACATATGAAAAATATAATATGGGAAATATTTATGGAAAATCACTGTATGGCATTAAAAACAGGACATTCCGTAGGACAGGATTCTACGAATATGCAAAAGTCAAAAGGTTTTTAGATCCGGTAAGTTTTTTTGAAATGGTTAGAGAAAGGCCCTACCTGGAACGGCTCATTAAAGCAGGACTTTATCATCTGGCAGAGGACATTATGGATAATAAAGCACAGATCTATTGTGAAGATTCCGGAGACCTTGGAAAAGCACTGGGAATTGACAGGTTCCGCTTAAAAAGGCTGCGTACAAACAATGGGGGAGAGATTTTTCTTCAATGGCTATTACTTGAAAAAGCCCAAAACAAGCTGATCCGTGACGATGTGATTTCGTGGATGTGCCGGGAAAAGCTTAAACCAGCGGATCTTATGTTCATTATGGATCGTATGGCCCCTTTACAGATCAAAAATTATCTGGAAAAGCAGGCAGCAGAAAGTGGGGAATCCGTGAAAGACCTGATCAAAACATGGAAGGATTATCTTAATATGGCAATTCGGGTCGGAGTGAATGTGCAGGATTCTGTTATCTACCGTGCACGAAAGCTCATGCAGAGACATAATGAAATGATAAAAGAGATAGAAGCAAAAGATTTGATTTTAAGAGCCGGAGAGCTGGAAAAGAAGTATCCGGGTCTGAATCGTATATGCAGGGATTTGAAAAAATATGAATATGCGGACAAAGAGTATCAGATCGTTGTGCCGGAAAAAGTGGATGACATTTTGTATGAAGCAAAACTGATGCATCACTGCGTAAATAATACAGAAACCTATTATGAACGAATGAGCCAGCAGGAATCCTATATCCTGTTTTTGAGAAAGGCAGAACAACCAACGGAGGCGTACTATACGCTTGAAGTGGAACCGGATGGGACCATAAGGCAGACACGTACTTTTTATAACCAGCAGAATGAAGATATTGAGCTTGCAAGGGATTTTCTTGTAAAATGGCAGAAACAATTAAAAAAGAAACTGGCAAAAGAAGATTATAAACTGGCTGTAAAAAGTCAGAGTCTCAGGAAAAAAGAGATTGACGAGCTCCGCAGCAAAGGCGTTCGTGTAAACGGTGTTGGGTATTGCAACAAATTGCTTGCTGAAATTCTGGAGGAAGATTTAATGGAGGCTGGGAATCGAGAACTGGAAGAACAGGCCGCATAATAGCAGATTGATATATCACAAAAGTAACTTTAACAGTAAAATGAAATTCCTGTGAAAATTTGGGGATATTTACAGAAACAGCTCTGAAATTCTCTTTTATTTAAGTATAAGGGATTTTATGGAATTCCTTAAATATACTCGAAACGGAGGATGAGATTTGGAGGAAAAATTAAAGTTGCTTTGGCTGATATTGATCTTTGTTGATTTTGGGCTTATGTTTGTTTCATTTCCAATCTTGATTTATGTGATTTTTTGTATGACATGAATACAAAAAGCCTTCTGTAAGTGCCCTTTTCCGGTGAAAAGACCGGAGGGGCATTTGCATGTATGCAACAGTTTATGCATGTATTCGCAGGAATACGAGTAAAATACTACCCAGCTGCTACTGTTTAAAGCCTGTAGTGAAATTGACATTAAGTATCTGGAATGATACGATAAAATTGAACATTTTGCAAGGCAGATCGCACAAATTTTATTCTGATACGAGGTCAGAATTTTATACTTTATACCGCGTCTGCGGATCAACCGATAAAGACACAAAAAGAGTAAAATGAACTCTTGGAGTGTCTTTTTTTGTTTGGCAAAATGTTTTGACATGTATCAGATCCAATCACGATAAAAGGAGGAAAGAAGTTTTTATGCCACGTAAAATCAGATCAAATTACATGGAGAAATTCAAATTTGTGTACAATGGCAGAACTTTTGAAAGTAAGCATAAATGCTGTAATTTTTATGGAATATGTTACCGTAGTGTAATGGCATATCAGAATCAATATAAATGTAGAACTGAAGAAGCGATTACACATTTTATTGAATTGAAAAAAAGTAAAGAGATCATATTCCGAAATCGAAAATGGGCCAGCATTAAGACCTGCTGCGAATTTTATGATTTAAACGAAGATTCTGTCAAGACCGATATGTGGAATCGAAAATGCACACCACAGGAAGCGATTGAACGGGCAATAGAATGGAAAAAGGCACATGAAATCACATATCATGGTGTGAAATACCCATCACTGCCTCAATGTTGTGAAGACCTGGAGATAAATCCTATATCAGTACGTTTGTATATGGAAAAAAATGGGGTTTCTTCTACACGTGCGATTACACATTATATCAAATCTAAAGAGAAAAGAGCCTTTGAATTCCGTGGAAAAGAATACAAAAATTTTACGGAATGTTGTCTTGCGTATGGATTAAAGCCAAAGTCAGTAAGTTCAGCAGTATTTAAAGCGAAACGTCCTCACGCGGATGTTATGGAAGAAATTATCTCTCATATGGAAGGTTGTATGCCAAAAGAAGTAACGAAAAAAGAAGAAATTCCTGAAAATCAGGTGATGTCTAAAGAAAGGCATCGTGCGAAAGAGGCTTTTTTTTATGAGGGAAATAAATATATCTCACTTGGACAATGTTGTGAATTCTATGGAATTAATGAATCTAGTGTACGCAGTAGAGCTTGGCGAAAAAAGTGTACATGGGAAGAAGCTGTGAAATATTATATTCAAAAAAAGGAAACAGAAACACCGAAAATGCAATTCTTTTATAAAGGGAAAAGGTATAAAAGTGTTTCAGCATGTTGTGCTGAATACGGCGTTAATGCTTCCAGTGTGCGTAACCGTGCCAAAACAACAGAATGCAGCATTGAAGAATCTTTGGATCATTTCATAAAAAAAGCCAGAATGGAAACACAGCCGTCGGTATTTATTTTTAGAGACAAAACCTATAGGTCTTTGGAAGAATGCTGTCTGGAATATGGAGTCAACGCTGACAGTGTATCTTCAAGAAAATATAGATTGAATTGTACTATGGAAGAATCATTGGAGCATTTTATTGAAAATAAAGATATGATTGCCGAAAGAATACAAAAATTTACATTTAAAGGAATAGAATATCGAAGTCTCCGGGCATGTTGTCAAAAATATGGTATTGATGATATATGTGTGAGACAAAGAGCACGAGATAAGAATTGTTCTCTTGAAGAATCGTTTACACATTTTATGACGAGAAAAAGGAAAAAAATGTTAAGTAACCCGGAATTTGAATATCATGGAACTGTTTATCCATCGCTTAAAGTATGCTGTGAGAAATTAGGAATAAATAAAAGCAGTGTAATAAGTCGAAGCCATAGGGCCGGATGCAGTTTACAGGAAGCAGTGGAGTATTATGTCAGCCAACAGGAACGTAGAACATTGGATTAATCTATAAGGCCAGCAGGCAGCCTTTTTTAGAATTTATATAATAGAGAGGAGGAACGGTCAATATCATCTGCCTGCAGATATTGACCGGTTATATATGTTGCGAAAAAAAACACAGCCGGAAGCAAACAACGATAAAATTCTTATATCCGTTAAAGAAGCCTGTGAGCTTACAGGACTTTCTGAGAAAACAATGAGATCATTGATGAATGAAAACTGTTTCATGGTACGGATTGGGCGCAGAACACTGATTGATAAGAAAAAATTTCAAAAATGGATAGATCGGCTGTAGGTTTGTCAAACATATGTTACACCCCGATCAATAAATTCCCTCAGAACAG
>NZ_JAJCKS010000134.1:0-254 GCF_020558815.1 Blautia sp. 210820-DFI.6.14 | reverse complement strand
AAACATCAGATCTACTGGATTCTTGAAATTCTCATCATCTTCCCTGGCTTCTGACGCATTAATCATTGCAAGCAACGTATTGAAATTCTTTTCCTCTTCCCTACCTTCATACCAGATATAACCGATCAGGGCACAATAATAAAGTTTTTCCGCCTTTACCCAAAAATCCTCACCCGATTGCTGCCCTTCACCTTTGGTGTTAGCAATAATGGTTGTTACCAGTTTTAGAATATCTTTTTCACTGCGGATATATA
>NZ_JAJCKS010000133.1:0-256 GCF_020558815.1 Blautia sp. 210820-DFI.6.14 | reverse complement strand
AAAATATAAAGTATAAACGATATAATTAATTATATAATATAAATATAAATTAAAAATAATAATAAATTTAATAAAATAATAAATGATAAACAAGAAGATATCCGGGTCCCAATAATAATTATTATTGAAAATAATAATTGGGACCCCCACAATAGAATAGAAAATTAAAATAATAATTAATAATATATTATATAAAAAGATAATATAATATATTAATTTATATATATAGATATATTATTAAAAAAAAAAGTATATA
>NZ_JAJCKS010000132.1:0-257 GCF_020558815.1 Blautia sp. 210820-DFI.6.14 | reverse complement strand
TATATGACTGATAAAAATTCAGTCAGTATCGTACCTTGAAAACTGCATACATGTATAATTTGTGTAGTTATCGTAAGTGCACCTCGGAGCAAAGCTCCTCGGTCGCGACTGCGTCGCATATACAAGCATGATAAAAAGTCCTTATGGAAGCAAGCTTCCAACAGCCTTTTTCTCAGACTTGTGCACTTACTTTAGTAACACGAATATCCTTGATATACAAACGTAAGATAGGAAGACATCGATAATAATAATTATCA
>NZ_JAJCKS010000131.1:0-258 GCF_020558815.1 Blautia sp. 210820-DFI.6.14 | reverse complement strand
CTAAAAGCATAACTGATGCTTCTTTAATCTTGTATGTGACACTACTCATACGAAGGGACTATATCTAGACAAGACGATACTGTGATAGGTACGTTATTTAATAGGATCTATAACGAAATGTCAAATAATTTTACGGTAATATAACTTATCAGCGGCGTATACTAAAACGGACGTTACTGTATTGTCTCACTTCATCTTACCACCCTCTATCTTAGTTTTGGTAGAACACTAACCCCTCAGCTTTATTTCTAGTTACAG
>NZ_JAJCKS010000130.1:0-274 GCF_020558815.1 Blautia sp. 210820-DFI.6.14 | reverse complement strand
CTCTTCAAATTCAGCAATTTCTTCTTTTGGGACAACATCATACAGTGTTGGTGCCTGATGACTTAATTTTACTCCATTTTCATTTTCATCTTTAAGCAGATTCTTAACTTTTTCTCTTGAATCCTCCGGTACTTTCATGTACTCCCAGATAAATGCTACCACATCAGACGGTGTGTCTTTTTTAAGTGGTGGTAACTGAATAAAATCATTGTTTTCGCCCATTTTCATATCCTCCTCACGATATAATAAAATCAATAATACGTTCTCTTGTCAT
>NZ_JAJCKS010000129.1:0-281 GCF_020558815.1 Blautia sp. 210820-DFI.6.14 | reverse complement strand
CAAAAATATACTGTAAAATCAAGGTTTTTCAGAATTTTGCTAAGGTAGTGCCGTGACAGATGAATAACACTCTTATCATTGCTTAAAATCAATAATAATACTTCATCTTTAGAAACTTTTGAGGATCAGAATAATTATTTATTGGGATAAAAAAACGAACAGAAAAAATAGAATAGGACAACGGGTAAAAGAATTACGAAAGGCTCATAATCTTACTCACAAAACGCTCGCTGCCAAATTACAACTTGCAGGATATGATTTTAATGATCTGGCAATCCTGC
>NZ_JAJCKS010000128.1:0-282 GCF_020558815.1 Blautia sp. 210820-DFI.6.14 | reverse complement strand
TTGCGGTGTCGAAATCATCAAACTTGCTTTCGTCAAAGTGGTAGCCCTCACTATTCGAGATAAATTCCTCTTTTTCGCATTTCTTCTTTATCTGCTCTATGGTAAAAAATGGCTTTTCGTTCTTATCATCAATGGCAATATCCAGTCTAGTGAAATGGAAGTTATCCAGTCCATATCTTCGCTCACAATGTTTGAACATATCTCCAAAGGTATAATTCCTACTATCAAGAATACGGAAAATATCATCACAACCTCTGCCAGTCATAACAAGATAACAGCCTA
>NZ_JAJCKS010000013.1:0-88544 GCF_020558815.1 Blautia sp. 210820-DFI.6.14 | reverse complement strand
TGTTCTGAGGGAATTTATTGATCGGGGTGTAACATATGTTTGACAAACCTACAATTCATAAAATTCCATAAAGAACAGGAAAAGTTGTAGCAAAGGTACAGAGAAACAGGTATAATAAATTTACGGTTTTTAGAAAAATCTGAAAGATAAATTTATTTGTGGGTACACTAAGAATTACAGAACAAAGGTCCTGGAGAGTTAGTATGGAGAAGAAAAACGACAGAAATAAAAATACCAGTCAGAATAAACTGTATTCAGATGAAATAAAAGAAATGGAACGTTTGTCAGAAGAGCAGGAAAAGGCACTTCGCGAGAGACGCCAGGCAAGAAAACACCGCATAAAAAAGCAGGAACGAAGAAAAAAATTGATCGTATTGGGAAGCATGGCCGTTGTTACCGTAGTGGTAGCAGTGAGTGCAGTCACCGGAATCGTCAGTTTTGTGACCAGAGAAAGCAGGCAAAGTCAGGTTTCATCAAAAAAATCAGCAGAAAAGGACTCATCGGAGCCGACTTTGACAGATTCGGTGAAACAGAGTCGTTCAGATCTGGAAGTGGATGAGAGAACCCCGGAGGAAATTCTGGCAGATGCGAAGCTTCTCGCGGTACAATATGATTATGACAAGGCAATCAGCCTGCTTCAGAAATACAGTGGCTATAAAAAGAATACAGAAATGCAGGATGCGGTAAAACAATATGAAGAAATAAAAGCTTCCTGTAAGTCCTGGCCACTGGAAGAAGTTACACATGTTTTTTATCATACACTGATAAAAGATCCATCTAAAGCATTTGATGGAGACTATAAAGAAGCTGATTACAATCAAGTTATGACAACGATCGATGAATTCAACAAGATTACAGAGACTATGTATGAGAAAGGCTATGTCATGGTCAGTATCTATGATATGGCTAAGGCAGATGCTGATGGCAATATAACAGAAGGAGAGATCCTTCTCCCGGAAGGGAAGATTCCGTTTGTTCTTTCACAGGACGATGTCTGTTATTATCATTATATGGATGGTGATGGATATGCATCGAAGCTGGTTGTTGATGAGAATGGAAAAATCCGGAACGAATATATAGAGGATGATGGAAGCGTTTCTGTCGGAGATTATGATATGGTTCCGCTGATCGACCGTTTTGTAGAAGAACATCCGGATTTTTCATACAGAGGGGCAAAAGGAATCGTGGCACTTACCGGTTATAATGGTATTCTAGGATATCGTACAGACCAGAGCTATGAGACACGTCCGGATGATCTGGATGCCAATAAGGTTGAATGGCTGGATGCACATCCTGATTTCAGCCTGGCGAAAGAAAGAGAGGGCGCCAAGAAAGTCGCAGATGCCATGAAAGCAGAGGGATGGCTTTTTGCAAGTCACACCTGGGGGCATCAGAATGTAGGGCAGATAGGACTGGAAACACTTCAGACCGATACCCGGAAATTCAAAGATAATGTAGATCCGCTGATCGGAGGTACAGATATCATTATATTTGCGTTTGGTACAGACCTCTGTGGACCGGAGGATTATCACGGCGATAAATTCGAATATTTAAAAGGTGCAGGATACAATTATTTTTGCAATGTAGATTCAAGTAAATATTATGTACAGATAAGAGAGCGGTATTTCCGTCAGGGGAGAAGAAATTTGGACGGATACCGTATGTATTACCACCCGGAGCTTCTGGAGGATCTTTTTGATGTAAAGAGTGTTTTTGATCCGGTAAGACCGACACCGGTGCCGCCAATGGCATAACTGATAAAAGGGGATAAAGAATGAAAAAAAGAGCATTAATACTTACAGCAGTACTTACTGCAGCAGCACTGACAGGGGGAAGTGGTTATCTGCCGGTTACAGACGGCATAAGATCTAAAATGATACAGAACGTTTATGCAGATGCAGAGGATTCAAAAGAATCTGCAGACACAGAAACTTCTGATTCTGTGCTTGATCAGGCAGCGATCATGTATCAGCAGTATAATTATGATGAGGCAATCAAATTGCTGAAAAAGCAGGATGATTTTACAAAAAATAAAGATTACATGGATCTTGCTGCAAAATGTCAGATTGCGAAAAAATCACTGGTTGAATATCCTCTTGAAAAAATCACACATGTATTTTTTCATACATTGATCGAGGACACATCCAGAGCATTTGATGGAGATTCAAAATCCGGAAATTATAATCAGGTCATGACAACAGTCAGTGAGTTTAATAAGATCATTCAGATCATGTATGACAAGGGCTATGTACTGGTAAGTCCACATGATATGGCAACGGTAAATAAAGACGGTACGATGAGCAGGGGCAAGATCATGGTTCCGGAGGGTAAGATTCCGTTTGTCCTTTCGCAGGATGATGTCAGCTATTACCATTATATGGACGGCGATGGCTGTGCATCCAAACTTGTACTTGACGAGAATGGAGAGGTAAAGAACGAATATGTTGATGCTGACGGAAATGTTTTAGTCGGAGATTATGATCTGGTACCGCTTCTGGATTCTTTTATCAAAGAACATCCGGATTTTTCCTATCATGGACGTAAGGGAATCCTTGCGATGACCGGTTATAACGGAGTACTGGGATACAGAACAGACAGTGCATATAAGACCGGCGAAAACCTTCAGGATGACCAGAAGAAATTCCTGGAAGATCATCCTGATTTCGATTATGACCAGGATGTAAAAGATGCGACCAAAGTGGCAGATGCCATGAAGGCAGAGGGATGGGAATTCGCAAGCCATACCTGGGGACATATGAATGCAACAGAGCGTTCTGCTGAGGATCTTAAGACAGACGATGAGAAATGGAAAGCAAATGTAGCCCCGATCCTTGGAGATACAGATATGATCATCTTTGCGTTTGGTGCAGATATTGGTGACTGGGAAGGTTACTCTTCTGATAATCCGAAATTTCAGTATTATAAGAGTGCGGGTTATGACTACTTCTGTAATGTAGATTCCAGTCAGTACTTTGTACAGATCACAGATCAGTATTTCCGACAGGGAAGAAGAAATCTGGATGGTTACAGAATGTATTATAACCCGGATATGCTGAGCGATCTTTTTGATGTATCTGAGGTATGGGATTCTTCCAGACCGACACCGGTACCAGAAATGTGATATGCAGATTTGAAAGGAGTTTTATTATGAAGAAAAAAACAGTTGCAGCGATGTTGGTAATGTGCATGGCTTTATCTGCTACAGCATGTGGCGGATCTGATACAAAAGAAACCAAAACCGAGACAACACAGGATACAGGGAATAAAAAAGATTCTGCATCCTCAGATAAAAAAACATCTGCTTCGGCAGTCAGACTGGTGTCTGTTTCTGATGTTTCAAAATATGTTACGATTGGAGAATATAAGGGACTGACACTGGACAGAGCATCGGTTACTGTAACGGATGATGATGTACAGGCAGAGATCGATTATAATCTTGAAGAAAAAGGAACAGAGGTAAATGACGGAACAGTAGAAGAGGGCGATTCGGTAACGATTAATTTTACCGGAACGATAGACGGAAAAGAATTTGATGGGGGTTCTGCAGAAGATTATGATCTTGTGATTGGCGAGGGCGGAATGATCGATGGATTCGAGGATGGAATCATTGGCATGAAAAAGGGAGAGACAAAAGAACTGGACCTGACTTTCCCGGATGATTACTATGAAGAATCTGTTGCCGGTAAACCGGTTGTGTTTAAAGTTACGCTGCAGAAGTTCGCGCGGCCTTCCGAACTGAATGATGAGTGGGTAGCTGCCAATACAGAATACAAGACAGTTGACGAGTATCGTGCAGCCGTCAAAAAAGAACTCGAAGAAAATGAGACAAAATCAGCAGATTATGATCTTTACAGTAATGCCTGGAGCGAAGTACTCGCAAATTCTGAAGTAAAAGAATATCCGGAAGAAGATGTGGATAAGGCGGTTGAATCATACAAAAAACTCAATGAAAATTATGTCAAAGAAGCAGGTATGGAAATGTCTGATTTCCTTAAGGCTCAGGGAATGTCTGAAGAAGATTATGAGGAAGACTGCCAGCAGTATGCAGAATCCAAAGTGGAACAGAACCTTATTGTTCAGGGAATCATGGATGCAGAAGGACTCAGCCTTGATGATGACGATATACAGACATTAAAAGACGAACTGTTATCAGAATATGGTTATGAGAGTTTTGATCAGCTGGTTGCATATTATGGTGAACAGGAAGTAAATGAATCACTGGCACTGATGCGTGTGGAACGTTTTATAGTGGATAATGCGACAGTAAATGAAACTTCTGCAACAGAAGCTGATGTGGCAAATGAAGATGCAGATCCGGAAAGTGAAGACACAGGAGTTGATGCTGCAGAAGACACTATAGAAGATAATGCGTCAGAGGAAGATAGCAGTGACACTGCAGAAGAAAGTGAGGAAACTGCATCGGAAGATGATGTGGCAAATGAAGGATGATCATAAAAAATGGAAATGTTTTTCAGGAAGATGGAAGTTTTTGCAAGGAAACACTTTATATCAGAAATCACAGACTGACAGAGGCATTTGAAGCAACCGCTGAAGAGGAAGTTATAGATGCCGAGGGTCTTATGGTGATTCCCGGTCTTGTGGATATCCACAGCCATGGAGCATATGGGGAAGATTTTTCTGACGGTGATCCGGAAGGTCTGAAAAAAATCTTAAGATATGAGAGACAAAGTGGAATAACATCATATTGTCCGACTTCCATGACACTTCCGAAGGAACAGCTTAAGAAGATTTTCAAAGGGATCAGGGAAGCAGAAAAGTCCGGCGATGGAGCAACGGTTGCAGGTATCAATATGGAAGGACCGTTTCTGGATCCTGTTAAGAAGGGCGCACATGTCGAAGAATGGATCACGGAACCGGATGCAGATTTTGTAAGGGAATTGAATGAAGTATCCGGTGGAAGGATTAAACTGGTAACGTTGGCACCGAATGTCAGCGGTGCGATGGAATTTATCAGGAAAATGCAGAGTGAAGTACAGATATCTCTGGGACATACAGCGGCAGATTATGAATGTGCGTCAGAAGCAATGGCACTGGGGGCACATCATGTAACGCATCTTTATAATGCGATGCAGCCGTTGGCCCACAGAGAACCGGGACTGATCGGAGCTGCAGCAGATGATCCGGAATGTATGGTGGAACTTATCTGTGATGGTTACCATATCCATCCATCCGTGATCAGAACAACATTCAAAATGTTCGGATCGGAAAGAGTGATTCTGATCAGTGACTCCATGCGTGCAACAGGGATGAAAAACGGTACATATGAGCTCGGCGGACAGGAAGTAACTGTGAAGGACCGCAAGGCAGTGCTGAAAGACGGAACACTGGCAGGATCTGCGACAAATCTGTTTGGCTGTATGTGCAAGGCAATAGAATTTGGTGTGCCTGTAGACCAGGCGATTTTTGCAGCCACGAGAAATCCGGCAAGAAGTATTGGGATTTATGACAGAACAGGGTCTGTTCATACAGGTAAAGAGGCAGATCTTCTTCTGGTAACAGAGAATTTTGAATTAAAAAGAGTTATCTGATATACCTGCTGAAGTATTGAATCATCATTCACAGAATAACTTGATTTAGTTCAGGAATTGTGATTGTATTTCAGAATTAAATGCGTTATGATAATAAATAGACAAAAAAGTTATAGAAAAATACAGCAGGTGGAGTAGATGGATAAAAGGGTATTGCGTGAACGAATGCGCAAAAAGCAACAGCAGATAAGACGTCGTCAGATGATGAAAAAAGGCGCGTATATTGTTGCAATAATTCTCGTATTTGTCTTTGTGATACGAGGAATCATTCTTCCGGTCATTAATCGGGTCGGAGGGAAAAATACAGATAAACCGGCACAGGTACAGGCAGAAACAGATACGAATGCGAATACCAATACGGGAGATTCAGGAACTGAGACACAGATAGAAAAAGACACAAATGCAGCAATCCGTAAACCGCTGAAGGGTGCGAGTGATCTGACAAAGGCTTCACAGCTGACTGCTGGCTGGCATGAGGATGAGAACGGAAAATGGTATCAGAACTCGGATGGTACATATTATGCAGGCGGCCTGCAGGAAATAGATGGTTCTACATATTATTTTGGAGACAATGGTTATACACAGACCGGCTGGGTAAGTGTTGGTTTTGATGACTATTATTTCAGTGATGACGGAACGTATGATCCGAGTCAGCATAAGACAAGAATTGCATTTACGTTTGATGATGGCCCGGGAGAGTATACAGACCAGCTTCTGGACTGCCTGGAACAGAATAATGCACATGCGACATTCTTTATGCTCGGACAGAATGTTGAGAACTGGCAGAGCGAAGTTCAGCGAATGGTAGACATTGGATGTGAGATCGGATCTCATTCCTGGGATCATCTGAATCTGTATGATCTTGATATGGATGCAGTTGCCAAAGAGTTTTCAGATACAGATGCAGCTCTGGAGAAGGCATGTGGACAGAAGGCAAGTGTTGCCAGAGCACCATATGGAAACTGGAGTGATGATATCATTGCTACTGTACAGAAACCATTCTTTACATGGTCGCTGGATTCTCTTGACTGGAGTTATAAGGATGTTGACAAAGACTATAATGAGATTATGAACGGAGATCTTACTGACGGTTCGATCATTCTGATGCATGATATTCATGAGCCATCCGTACAGGCTGCGATCAAGATGATTCCGGAACTTGTGCAGAAGGGTTATAAGCTGATGACTGTCAGTGAGCTTGCAGCAGCCAAGGGAGTTACTTTACAGAATGCAAACTATTCTGATTTCTGGGACAGTTCACTTCAGAAGGGTATCGTTGCAGGATATAACAGTGGTTCTTCTGACGGAAGCAGTGATGGTACAGCGGTATCAGATGGTACTACCTCAGATGACGGTTCTGATGTAAGTGATACAGGCTCTTCGGACAGCAGTGATGTCAGTGATGGAAGTGATGAGAGTTCCGACAGTTCTTCCGGAGATGACAGCTCAGGAGGCGATGACTCTTCCGGGGATGGAAGTTCATCAGATGACAGTTCCGGAGATAACAGCTCAGACGATGGATCTTATGATGACAGTTCCGGAGACGGAAGTGATTATGCAGATGAGGACTCCGGAGATGGGTATGATACAGGATATTAATTCTATATAAAATAAGAATCCACAAAAGAGGACAAGTTCGAAAGCGCAATCGGACAAGTCCTCTTTTTTGTGTACTTGTAATTTCTTATTTTAATTGACGGGAACATTATGGATTGGTATAATATGTCTATAAAAATGCAAAATATCAGCATAATAAATGTGCATAATGCTGATGGGAGGCGCAGAGTTGTGAAGAGTGCCGGAATAAAATAGCTGTTAAGGGAGGTACGTTTGAATGGGAGAGAAGTTGCAGTTTACAGAGCTGGATCAATATCTGTTCGGACAGGGAACCCATTATGACATTTACAGGAAATTAGGAGCCCATCCGACGATACAGAGGCGTAAGAAAGGTGTATATTTTGCTGTGTGGGCACCAAATGCCAGATCAGTTTCTGTTGTTGGAGAGTTTAATAACTGGAATACACAGGCAAATCCAATGAAGAAAGTCGGACCAATTGGGGTATATGAGACATTTATACCCGGAGCAAAGGTTGGAGATCTCTATAAATTCTATATTATCGGCTATCATGGCGAAGAATTATACAAAGCTGATCCATATGGCAATGAAGCAGAACTGAGACCTGGCACTGCATCCAGAATTGCGGACATTTCTGATTATAAATGGAAAGATACTACCTGGATGAAAAGACGTCCGGAATTTGATGAAATCAGAGAGCCTATGGCCATTTATGAGGTACACCCTGGTTCCTGGAAGAAACATGAAGCAAAAGATGAAGATGATCCGGGATTTTATAATTACCGTGAACTGGCACATGAACTTGCTGCCTATGTAAAGAAAATGGGTTATACACATGTAGAACTTATGGGAATTGCCGAGCATCCGTTTGATGGCTCATGGGGATATCAGGTCACAGGATATTATGCACCAACCTCCCGTTATGGTTCTGTTCAGGATTTCAAGTATATGATCGATTATCTGCACCGTAATAAGATTGGAGTTATTCTGGACTGGGTACCGGCACATTTTCCGAAAGATGCACAAGGCCTCGCAAATTTTGACGGTACAGCAGTATATGAACATGAAGATCCGAGACAGGGAGAACATCCGGACTGGGGAACCAAGATTTATAACTATGGCCGTCCGGAGGTCAAAAACTTCCTGATTGCCAATGCACTCTACTGGATTGAAGAGTGTCATGTAGACGGACTTCGTGTTGATGCAGTAGCATCTATGCTTTATCTGGATTATGGAAAGAAGGATGGCGAGTGGGTTGCTAATAAATATGGTGATAACAAAAACCTTGAAGCAATTGAGTTTTTCAAACATTTGAATACCGTTGTACTTGGAAGAAATCATGGAACGGTCATGATAGCAGAAGAATCTACCGCATGGCCACAGGTTACCGGAAAAGCTGAAGATGGAGGACTTGGATTCTCTTTGAAATGGAATATGGGATGGATGAATGATTTTCTTGAATACATGAAATTGGATCCATATTTCCGTAAGGACAATCACAATAAGATGACATTTTCTATGACTTATGCATACAGTGAAAAATATGTCCTTGTCATCTCGCATGATGAAGTTGTACATTTGAAATGTTCTATGGTTAATAAGATGCCAGGCTATCCGGAAGAAAAGATTCGTAATTTGAAAGCTGCGTATGCATTTATGCTGTTCCATCCAGGCAAAAAACTTCTGTTTATGGGACAGGAATTTGGACAGCTGCGTGAATGGAGTGAGGAGAGGGAGCTTGACTGGTATCTTCTGAATGAAAAACCACATCAGGATCTTCAGGAGTTTGTAAAGACGCTTTTACATATGTATACAAAGTATCCTGCATTGTATGCAGGGGACAACGATCCTGACGGATTTGAGTGGATCAATGCAGACGATGCATACAGAAGTATTTTCAGTCTGGTAAGAAAATCTCCTACAAAGAGAAATAACCTTCTGTTTATTGTAAACTTTACGCCGGTTGACCGCCCGGATTATCGTGTCGGTGTTCCAAAGAAAAAACAGTATAAACTGATCATGAATGAACATGGACTTTTGGAGAAACCGGAGGTATTTAAAGCAGAGGTACAGGAATGTGACCACAGAGAGTTTTCGTTTGACTATCCACTGCCAGGATATGGTGTTGCGGTGTTTACTTATTGATAATTTCATTGTGAGAATTAACCAATTTTGCGCATCGATAATTATATAAATTTAACAAATAAAATCGTTGCAATTTAAGAAAATATAGGTTATACTGAACGCGACTGAGGAAAATCATTTGGAAACTCAGTATTTACATGAAATGCAGTAAGTTGAACATAAAAAAAAGATTTTGAAAGGAGATTTACAATGAAAGTATCTAATATTAAAGACATCGAGAAATTTTTTGAAGTAGTAGACAGCTGCCAGGGCAAAGTTGAACTGGTAACAGGTGAAGGTGACAGACTGAACCTCAAATCCAAACTGTCCCAGTACGTATCTCTTGCAAACATCTTCTCCGGCGGAGAAATTCCGGAACTTGAGATCGTAGCATATGAGAAAGAAGATATCGACAAACTTCTCAGCTTCATGATCAACGGTTGATTTTAGAGAGTATAGAGTGGGGACGTGACTGGTTCATGTCCCCATTACCCATATAAAGGGATAATAACCAGGGGGTATTTTATGCCTCCTGGTCAAATTGCGTTATAAGTTAGCGGTATAAAACAAATAATATAAAGTAATTTAGCAATCATTTTGCCCATGGGCAGAAAGAGAGGAAATGCAATCATGGAAAAAACTAAAATTGACATTATCTCCGGTTTCCTTGGAGCCGGTAAAACAACACTAATCAAGAAACTTCTGAAAGATGCCTTTCAGGGGGAACAGGTCGTACTGATTGAAAATGAATTTGGTGAGATCGGCATTGATGGAGGATTTCTGAAAGAAGCCGGAATCCAGATCCGTGAAATGAACTCAGGATGTATCTGCTGTTCACTGGTTGGTGATTTTGGTGCATCTTTGAAAGAAGTTATCAGCAAATATCACCCGGACAGAATTCTGATCGAGCCATCTGGTGTCGGCAAATTATCTGATGTCATTAAAGCAGTACAGGGCGTAGAGGAAGAAACAGGACTGGTTCTGAACAGTTACACTACTGTTGTTGATGCAAAGAAATGCAAAATGTATATGAGAAATTTCGGTGAATTTTTCAACAATCAGGTTGAATATGCCGGAGCGATCATCATGAGTCGTACAGATATTGTTGACGAAGCAAAAGCACAGGCATCACTGGAACTGCTTCGTGAGATTAACTCCAAAGCAGCGATCATCACAACACCGATCGAGAAACTGGAAGGTAAAAAACTTCTGGAGGTTATGGAGCATCCGGTATCTCTGGCAGATGAGCTGATGGAAGAAGAGGAGGTATGCCCGGAATGCGGACATGTGCATGAACATGGCGAACATCATCATGACCATGATCATGAAGAACATGAGCATCATCATCACGATCATGATGAAGAATGCGGATGCGGACATGACCACGCTCATGAAGAACATGAACATCATCATCACGACCATGATGAAGAATGCGGATGCGGACATGACCACGCTCATGAAGAACATGAGCATCATCATCACGACCATGATCATGAATGCGGATGTGGACACGACCATCATGACCATCACCATCATCATGCAGATGAAGTATTTACAAGTTGGGGTCGTGAGACAATTAAGAAATATACAAAAGAAAATCTTGAGAAGATGCTGGAAGCTCTTTCTGCATCTGATGAATATGGAATCATTCTCCGTGCAAAAGGAATGCTTCCGGCAGAAGATGGAACATGGATTTATTTTGATATGGTTCCGGAAGAAACAGAAATCCGTGAAGGCGCACCGGAATATACAGGTCGTCTCTGCGTGATCGGATCTAAACTGAATGAGGACAAACTGGCTGAGCTTTTTGGCCTGTAATCATAGAGGAGAATACAGACAATGGATGAGATCAAAGTACCGATTTATTTAATGACCGGTTTCCTGGAAAGTGGCAAGACTTCTTTCCTGAGTTTTACCATACAGCAGGATTATTTCCATACGGATGGAAAGACACTTCTGATCCTCTGTGAGGAAGGGGAGGAAGAATACGATCCGGCAATTCTTGAAGCCAATAATACTGTTGTGGAGGTAATTGAAAATGAGGAAGACTTTACAACAGACAGACTGGTTGCCATGGATATTCTTCATCAGCCGGAGCGTGTTATCATAGAATATAATGGCATGTGGCTGGTAAGCAATTTTGAAAAAACGCAGCTGCCGACAGGCTGGGGAGTAGAACAGCAGATTACCTGTGTAGATGGAAGTACTTTCCAGATGTATATGGCGAATATGAAATCCATTTTTATGGATATGATAAAAAATACAGATATGGTTATCTTCAACCGTTGCAAAAAGGAAGATCCACTTCCGACTTATCGACGTGGAATCAAGGTCGCAAATCAGAGAGCAGAAGTTATCTTTGAGGATGAAGAAGGCGAGCTGGGTGATATTTTCCAGGATGAAATGCCATTTGATATGAATGCGCCGGTTATCGAGATTCTTCCGGAAGATTATGGCATCTGGTTTGTGGATGCAATGGATCATCCGGAAAATTATGAAGGCAAAACAGTCAAGTTTAAAGCAAGAGTCATGAAACCTCGCGGAATGGGAAGTAAATTCTTTGTTCCGGGACGTACAGCCATGACTTGCTGTGCAGATGATACTACATTTCTTGGTTATGTATGTAAGAGCGCATATGCGCCGAAACTGACGCCGGGAGAATGGGTAGAAGTTACAGCCAAAGTCGGCATTGAGAAACGTAACGAATACCAGGGTGAAGAAGGTATCGTACTTGATGCGGAGCATGTAGAGCAGTGTGATCCACTGGAAGACGAAATGGTTTATTTTAATTAATACAGCGAGGAAATTCTGATGTATCTGATCGTAGGTTTGGGAAATCCCGGAAGGCAGTATGAAGCCACACGCCATAATATGGGATTTGATGTGATTGATAAGCTTGTGGAGGAATATAATGTTCCACAGTCTGGCGTGAAATTCAATGCCATGTACGGAAAGGGAAGAATCGAAGGACAACCTGTCATTCTGATGAAGCCGCTTTCTTATATGAATCTCAGTGGTGGTCCTGTCCGGGATATGGCAAACTACTTCAAAATCGATCCGGAGACAGAGATGATCGTTATTTATGACGATATTGATCTGGAACCGGGACAGCTTCGTATCCGTAAGAAAGGCAGTGCCGGTGGGCACAATGGAATCAAGCATATCATTCAGCAGCTTGGTACACAGACGTTTGTTCGTATCAAGGTTGGTGTCGGAGCCAAACCAAAAGGATGGGATCTGGCAGATCATGTACTTGGCAGATTCGGAAGCAATGAACGTAAGCTTGTGGAAGAGGCGCAGGAGAGAGCCTGCAAAGCTGTAGAGATGATCCTGGCTGACAGTGTGGATGCGGCCATGAACCAGTTCAACAAGAAAATGGAGAATGTATGAAGACATTTTTGCAGCCTCTGCAGAATCTTGCAGAGATGGAAGAAATACAAAAACAGGCAAAAAAGAATCGTGGAATTCTGGAGATCAGTGGTTGTATGGAGTCCCAGAAAGCTCATCTTATGTATGGGCTTTCCGGGCTTTTTCCATGTCATCTGGTAATTGCCGCAGATGAAAAATCTGCGAAAGAACTGTATGAAGATTATCGTTTTTATGATAAACGTGTTTATTACTATCCGGCAAAGGATCTTCTTTTTTTTCAGGCAGATATACATGGGAATCTGCTGATTCGTCAGCGAATGCAGGTGATTCGCGCTCTTCTGGAACGTGAGGATGAGATTACGGTCGTTACCAGTATTGATGGCTGTATGGACTATCTTGCACCTCTGGAAAAAATAGAAAAACAACTGATTCATTTTCGCAATGACAGCACCCTGGATATGGATAAACTGACAGCTGCGCTTGTCCATATGGGGTATGAACGCGTTGGACAGGTAGAGATGCCAGGACAGTTTTCCATCCGTGGAGGAATCATTGATATTTATTCTCTGACAGAAGAGAATCCCTGGCGTATTGAACTTTGGGGAGATGAAATTGATTCGATCCGCAGTTTTGATGCACAGAGCCAGCGTTCTCTTGAAAACCTGGATGATGTTACAATTTATCCTGCAGCAGAACAGCCAATGGAGAAAAATGGTGTCTCATTTCTCGATTATTTTAAAGAAACTGAAACTCTGTTTTTTTTGGATGAACTTAATCATCTGGAGGAAAATGCAAAAGCTGTGCAGGAGGAATTCCAGCAAAGTTGTGAGAATCGAAAGGAAAAGGGCGAGATCAGTCTTTCCGGTGACTGGATGTGTACATGGGAGGAATTGTGTCATAAGATAAATGACAGAAATTGTGTTGCCATGTCTTTGCTGGATCCGAAGAAATCTAACTGGAAAATTTCAGGTCAGTTTAATATCACAGTAAAATCTATGAGCTCTTATCAAAGCAGTTTTGAACTGTTGGTAAAGGATCTGAAACAGTACAAAAAAGAAGGATATCAGATCGTTTTGCTGTCCGGTTCCAGAACCCGTGCAGAACGTCTGGCAAAAGATCTTCAGGAAGAAGGTCTGAACGCATTCTACGGACAGGATTCTGATCGCATTCTGCAGCCGGGGGAGATCATGGTGGCGTATGGCCATGCACGGAGGGGATTTGAATATCCGCTGGTTAAATTTGCAGTCATCACAGAGACAGATATCTTTGGAAAAGAGCAGAAAAAGCGTAAAAAGAAAAAAGAATACAATGGAAAGAGAATCCAGGACTTTTCGGAACTTTCCATTGGAGACTATGTAGTGCATGAAAAGCATGGACTCGGCATTTACAAAGGTATTGAGAAAGTTGCAGTAGATAAAGTTGCAAAGGATTATATCAAAATCGAATATCGTAATGGAAGTAATCTGTATATTCTTGCAACACAGCTGGATGCACTGCAGAAATATTCTGGGGCAGAAACAGCAAAACCGCCGAAACTGAATCGGCTTGGTGGGCAGGAATGGAAAAAGACGAAATCCAGAGTCCGCGGTGCCGTGCAGAATATTGCAAGGGAACTTGTGGAGCTTTATGCAGTCCGCCAGGAAAAAGAAGGTTATGTCTGTGGACCAGATACCGTCTGGCAGCGAGAGTTTGAAGAGATGTTTCCGTATGAGGAAACAGAAGATCAGCTGGCTGCGATCGAAGATACTAAGAAAGATATGGAGAGCACCAAGATTATGGACCGTCTTGTGTGTGGGGATGTCGGATATGGCAAGACAGAGGTTGCGCTGCGAGCTGCGTTTAAAGCAGTTCAGGAAAGCCGCCAGGTTGTTTATCTTGTACCGACCACGATTCTTGCAC
The DNA here is from genome assembly GCF_020558815.1 of Blautia sp. 210820-DFI.6.14. Classification (NCBI taxonomy): domain Bacteria; kingdom Bacillati; phylum Bacillota; class Clostridia; order Lachnospirales; family Lachnospiraceae; genus Blautia; species Blautia sp. 210820-DFI.6.14. The sequence goes on along the minus strand of NZ_JAJCKS010000013.1, from coordinate 74,027 downwards.
AGCAGGTGTATAACACCTTTATTCAGCGAATGAAAGAGTTTCCGGTGAGAGTAGATCTTCTTTGCCGGTTCCGTACGGCTGCGCAGCAGAAAAAGACGATCGCAGATCTGAAAAAAGGTCAGGTGGATATCGTAGTCGGTACACACAGAGTACTTTCGAAGGATGTGGAATATAAAAATCTGGGACTTCTTATCATCGATGAAGAACAGCGTTTTGGTGTGGTTCATAAAGAAAAGATCAAACAGCTGAAAAAAGATATTGATGTACTGACGTTAACGGCAACACCGATTCCGCGAACACTCCATATGAGTATGATCGGTATCCGCGACATGAGTGTCCTGGAAGAGCCTCCGATGGATCGTGTTCCGATTCAGACATATGTTATGGAGTATGATGAGGAAACGGTAAGAGAGGCAATCAACCGTGAGCTTCGAAGAGGCGGTCAGGTTTATTATGTTTATAACCGCGTGAATGATATTGCAGATGTGACGGCAAGGATCGCGAAGCTTCTGCCGGATGCGAGAGTGGATTTTGCCCATGGACAGATGAGTGAGCGAGAGCTGGAAGCAGTCATGTATGCATTTATTAACGGAGATATAGATGTACTGGTTTCTACAACGATCATTGAGACCGGACTGGATATTTCCAATGTCAATACGATGATCATTCATGATTCTGACCGATATGGACTTTCACAGCTGTATCAGCTTCGTGGAAGAATCGGACGTTCAAATCGGACTGCTTATGCATTCCTTATGTATCGCAGGAATACGATGTTGAAAGAGACTGCAGAAAAAAGACTTTCTGCGATTCGAGAATATACAGATCTGGGAAGTGGATTCAAGATTGCAATGCGTGATCTGGAACTCAGAGGCGCCGGAAATCTTCTGGGAGCAGAACAGCATGGGCATATGAATGCAGTAGGGTATGACCTTTACTGCAAGATGCTCAGTGAGGCAGTCAAGGAGGCAAAGGGTATCCATACAATGGAAGATTTTGAGACAACGATCGATCTGAATATGGATGCATTTATACCGGATTCTTATATCAGCAATGAGTATCAGAAACTGGATATTTATAAGAGGATTGCCGGAATTGAGACACAGCAGGATTATGATGATATGCTGGAAGAATTGCTGGATCGCTTCGGTGAAATGCCAAAAGCAGTTCTGAATCTTCTTGTGATCGCCAGAATGAAAGCACAGGCACACCGATGTTATGTGGTGGAGATCAAACAGATCGCTGGGGATATGAAGATTACATTGTATGAACGGGCCAAACTGAATCCTGCAGGTATTCCTGTACTGATGCAGAAATATAGAAGAGGGCTGCAATTCAAGAATGAACAGGAACCCAAATTTATTTTCACTCCGGAGGGAGCTGGAAATACACTGACAGCTCTGACAGATTTTCTGACGGAACTGGAATCACTTGTAGAAGAATAAAATCCATATAGTCTGATTAAGAGGAGAATCTGTGAAATATCCGTGAAAAACGGCTATTTTTATGATTCTCCTTGCTCTTAAAGGCAAAAAAGTTTATACTCTTATTTATATGCTAGAATTGTAAAGCAATGGAGGAAGAGATGAAAACAATGACAAAGAGAACAGCTGTTGCAGCTCTTACAGGCGTAATGGCAGTGGGGATGCTCACAGGCTGTGGAGAAAAGAAATTAGATGGAACAAAAACAGTTGCAACAGTGGATGGAACAGAAATCCCGCTTGGAATCGTGAGTCTTTCTGTAAGAGAAGGACAGGCACAGACAGAAGCAATGTATAAGAGCTTTATGGGCGGACAGGATTATTCTATCTGGAGCATGGATGCAGAAGACGGAAAGACCTATGGAGAACAGGCAGTAGAACAGTCTCTGAAAGATGTAGAGCTGATGTACATCATGAAAGAAAAGGCTGCAGACTATAATGTAGAAGTTACAGATGATGATGAGCAGAAGATCGCAGATGCAGCAGCAGCATTTATGGCTGCCAACAGTGAAGAGACACTGCAGGAGCTTGCGGTAAGTGAAGATCAGGTCAAGACATATCTGGAGCTTCAGACTTATAAGAGCAGAATGCATGATCCGCTCATTGCAGATGTAGATAAAGATGTTTCTGATGAAGAAGCACAGCAGTCATCTTTTGATTATGTAAGCATCAGTACAGCAGATCTCAGCGATGATGAGATCAAACAGAAAAAAGAAGATGCACAGAAGATCTTGGATGATCTGAAAGCAGCTGGTTCCGATGGAGATCTGAATGAAATTGCAAAATCAGTGGATGATTCTTATTCTTCCGTAAGTGGTACTTTTGATGTGAATGAAGATGCGGCAAAAGAAGATTCTGATGAAGAGTCCGACAGCAGTTCTTCCAGCAGTGCATATCCGGATGAGGTTATGAAAGTTCTCAGAACTCTGAAAGACGGAGAAATCGGTCCGGACGTTATTGAGACAGATACTTCTTACTATGTAGTAAAACTTGATAAAGTAAATGATGAAGAAGCTACAGAGACTAAGAAACAGTCAATTATCTCGACAAGAGAGAATAAGCTTTATACAGACACAACAGAAAAATGGCTGGATGATGCAGACATCAATGTTGAGAAAAAGGTTCTCAAGACTCTGAAGGTTACGGATAATCACAAATTCTCAATCGCAACTGCAACACCTGAACCGACAGAAGAGGCTGCAGCAACAGAAACACCGGAGATTACAGAGGCAGCAGAAGAAACAGAGGCAACGGCTACTCCGGAAGCTACAGAGGAGACTGAGGCTACAACAACTCCGGAAGTTACAGAAGCAGCTTCCTATAATACAGATTCTTCTCTTGAAGTTACAGATGGAAACAAGGTCAATATTGATTATGTAGGAAAGATTGACGGAGTTGCATTTGATGGTGGAAGCACAGATGGTAAAGGAACAGATCTGGTAATCGGTTCCGGTACATATATTGATAATTTTGAAGAGCAGCTGATCGGTGCACATCCGGGAGATAAAGTAGAATAACTGTTGTATTCCCAGATGATTATCAGGCAGCAGATCTTGCTGGCAAAGAAGCAGTATTTGATGTTACTGTAAATGGAATTTATGAATAAATGACATGTAATAAGCCCTCGCATTTGCGGGGGCTTATTGTTTGGAAATCTTAGGATTCTGTACTTTCGCTGTTTCCACTGGAAACATGGATACCATTGATCTCTACATCACCTTCCATTGGAATAACAATGCATTTACGCCCATCGATCACCTGCGTTTCGATCAGCGCGGCACGATCAGGATCAATGTGAATTACAACATCCGGTGTTTTGATCTCAGTACGTCGTGTATTGGTAATATTGGCAGCCATAAGTGAAGCGTTTTCACCGGCAATTGTTTCATAGGTCTGATCAAAAGTTTCGAGTTTTTCATCTTCAACACCGCATTCTTCAAAGAGACGTTTCACTTCCGGTTTAGTCAGTACAGCAGGATCCGGGGAATCCTTCTGAGAATCTACCCATTCATTCAGTTTCTCATGGATATTCATGACAGTATCGTAGGCACAGTCCTCACCAAGGGTTTCTTCTACAAGTGCGTTGAAAGAATCGCGCTGGCCGCCGGCAGAAAGTGGAGTGGTACAGCCAAACATTTCATCTACGAAAGCACTTCTGAGTTGTTCGGCATTTTTAGTGTAATAAAGAAGACTGTGAATATCCGTGCTACGGTCATTAAATACCGGGAACAGGAATCCCAAATCTGGCATTTCTACGATCCAGTCACGGATACGGTCTTCGATGTTGTTGGTTTCTGCGTTGTAGCACAGGCCGGCTTTGGAAAGATTGACCGGACAGATGCTGCAGAGGATATGGTCATAGATTTCATCGGATGCATCGAACATCTCCTGACCATCGGAAGACTTTCCGGGAATATCGTAAACGGCATGAATGAGAATGATATAGTAATTCTCACCATAATCATAATTTTCGATGATCTTATCATAAAATTCCTCAAGTATAGCATTATCCTGAAGTTTACTGCCACGGAGTTTCATGAGAAATTCCTGGGTACCACCTTCTTTTTCCTGTTCAAGCGGAAAGTCCATGTTGATCAGATTTTTTCCAATTGTGCCGGATAAAGTCTTCTTGAAGATTTCAAAGTATTTAAACATTTCTTCTTCCGAAAGAGAAAGAAATGCTTCTTTCAGTTCTGTTTTTTTATTTTTCTCGCCATCCACATAACAGCCGCAGATTCTGGTGATCGCACAGTTGTTTGGAGAAAACTGTTTCTTAATTTCTGAGATTTCTTTTTTGTTCATTATGTAATGCTCCTGTTTACAGAATTTCTGTACGGAATGCTTCTGCGATTCCACTTAAATTGTAACGCTCTGCAAGGTCCTGAATTCCCATCATGATCTCCTCGCGGCTGAAATTACTGGCCTCCAGAAATTCATCGTCTTTGCCATTAAGGTGGTAGTAGAACAGAAGACCAATTTCAAGATTCTGACGGTCACCATCGCAGGTCATTTCGTATAACTGATTTTCTGCCTCGTCAATTTTACCATTGTCTGCCAGATCTGTAAGATTTGTAAGTATCTGTCTGGCATCTGTATCTTCAATCACATCAGGTGTCAGTTCGACTGCACTTACCTGGAACAGCATTTTCATGACTGCACGTACCATTTCGCGTATCTGACGCAGTATATAATCATCCTGAAGCATTTATATTCTCCCTTCCAAATTCATGATTCTGAACAATAGAGTACCACAAAAAAAGAGTTTCTTCCAGATAGAAATCTGCACTTTTTTGGTTATTGTTGTGAATATTAAACTTTACGCAATATGCGCAGAATGCTATAATAAAAACATTAAATAAGTTACGTTGTATATCGGCTGTAACGGGCAGCAGTGGCTGGCAGCGCAGGAAGGACATGAATGAATGACGAATGATACTGCAATGACAAAGCAGGAATCCGAGGTAATGATAGAGCAACTCAAAAAAGTATTTGAAGTGGTTCGGTTATTGGATGTGGATACACTGGAAATGGGAAATCTGAAAGGTGTAGAAGATGTGGATGGATTTCCTTGTAAATGCTATGATTTCTGGAAAAAAGGTACACGTTGTAAGAACTGTACATCCAGAGAAGCATTACAGAAAAAAGAAAAAGTACTGAAGCTAGAATATCTGAATTCCAATATCTACCAGGTAATTTCCAAATATATAGAAATAGACGGCAAACCGTATGTGATTGAACTGATCAATGCCATGAAGTCAGATGCGATCATGGATGATGATGGACGTACGGAACTGATCAAACAGCTTTCAGGCTATAATCGGGAATTATATACAGATGCGCTTACCGGAATCTACAACAGACGCTATTACGAAGAACGAATCAAAAATTCTGATATGACAGCAGGCATTGCAATGATCGATCTGGATGATTTTAAGATATACAACGATACATTTGGACACGATGCAGGTGACCTGGCACTGACGACAGTTGTAGGAATCGTAAAGGCGAATGTACGTCGTACTGATATGCTGATCCGAATGGGTGGTGATGAATTCCTGCTCGTGATGCCGGATATTACGGATCAGATTTTTGCAGATAAATTAAAGCAGATTCAGGAAAAAATTCATGATACGAAGGTTCCGGGATACTCACAGCTTCGTCTGTCGGTGAGTATCGGAGGTGTGCTTTCCGCTCCGGGAAGTACTGTGGAGAATGCAATCCATAAAGCAGATCAGTTCATGTATCAGGCCAAAACATGCAAGAATATGGTAGTGACTGAACATGATGAAGAAGTTCAGGACAAAGCAGAGGGCGGTGAAACATCCAAAACCTACAAATACAGAATTCTGATCGTTGATGATTCTGAGATGAACCGTGCAATTCTGTCAGAGATCCTCAGTGAAGAATATGATATCGTGGAAGCTGACAGTGGTGAGTCCTGCATCGATAAACTGAGACAGTACGAACGGGAAATTTCGCTGGTTCTTCTGGATATCGTCATGCCGGGAATGGATGGATTCGGAGTTCTTAATTATATGAATCGTCATCACTACCTTGAGGATATTCCGGTTATTATGATTTCCAGTGAGGATTCTACTGAAGTCGTCAGACGTGCATATGAAATGGGTGTTTCGGATTACATTAATCGACCGTTTGATGCAGGAGTTGTGCATCGAAGAGTCTATAATACGATCAAGCTTTATGCAAAGCAAAGACGCCTGATCACTCTGATCACGAATCAGGTTTATGAAAAAGAAAAGAACAACCGTATGATGGTTGAAATCTTAAGTCAGATCGTAGAATTTCGTAATGGTGAAAGTGGAAGCCATGTACTGAACATCAATATACTGACAGGAATGATTCTGGAGAGTCTTGTACAGAAAACAGATAAGTATAATATCACATGGTCAGAAAGACTGCTGATCACAACAGCGTCTGCATTACATGATATCGGCAAGATTGGCATTGATGATAAGATCCTGAACAAGCCGGGCAAACTGACTGATGAAGAATTTAAGATCATGCAGAATCATACGATCATAGGAGCCCGTATTCTTAAAAATATGGAAGGATATGAGGATGAGGAACTGATGATGGTTGCTTATCAGATCTGCAGATGGCATCATGAGAGATATGATGGCAGAGGATATCCGGACGGGCTTAAGGGAGATGAGATTCCGATTTCAGCGCAGGTAGTTTCTCTTGCAGATGTGTATGATGCACTTGTGGGCGAACGAGTTTATAAGAAAGCATATTCCCATGAGAAAGCGATTCAGATGATCCTGAATGGAGAATGCGGTGCATTTAATCCGATTTTGCTTGAATGTCTGATCGATATTCAGGACAGGATCAAACGCAAAGTAAAAGGCAGTACACAGGAAAACAACCCTCTGAAGAAGAAAGAGAAATCAGCAGAACTCAAAGAGTTTGAAAATGCAAAAGAAGATTTTATGGATTCTGTTTTCAAAAATATGGAAAAAGAATATACGGACCTTGGAAATCCGGAAAATGCCGATTTTTCCAAGGGGGGGGGCAAAGCCAAAATGCTGATGAATGATATGAGAAAAAAGTTTTTTGAATAGGAGATAAATGATATGACGGTCAGAGAATGTTATGAAGAATTAGGATCTGATTTTGATAAAGTACTGAGCAGACTGGTGAGTGAAGCGCTTGTAAAGAAATTTGTGCTTAAGTTTCTGGATGATCCGAGTTTTGGACAGTTGGAGACAGCACTGGCAGATAAAGATGCAGAGACAGCATTTCGTGCAGCACATACACTGAAAGGTATCTGCCTGAACCTTGGATTTGATAATCTTTTTGCACCAAGTCAGGAACTGACAGAAAAACTTCGTGGAGCGACCACGATAGAAGGTACGGATGAACTGTTTGCAGCAGTAGAAAAAGAATATGACAGAACATGTGAGGCACTTCGAAAGATTGCCTGACAGATTTGAAAGAAAGAATTTAAGATAAAATCCCCTGTACTTTGTTTTTGTAACAGAGTGCAGGGGATTTTTTTTCCACTTGTGGAGCAGTACGATGAAAACAATTGCAATTGCTTCAGGAAGTCCATGTGTACTGCTTGCAGGGACATCTTTCAGACAGTAGATGACAAGAAGTCCGATTGCCGCATACGGAAGTACGGTTCCGAGATATTTGATAAATTCCGGTGGATTTTTACCCTCCGGGAAAATAATGAATGGGATAAAACGCGTTGCCATTGTTCCAAGGACAACTGCCGCAATGGTGATGATAGCTTGTGTTGTTGTCATAGTCATTTTGCAGCCACCTCCGGTTTCTTACTGAATCTGCGCTCGGCTGTGAAGGCCACGATGATAAAGATCATGGACGGAACAATAAAATTGCTGCTTCCGAAGATCAGAAGACAGATGGCAGAACAAATCAATCCTACCAGAGCTGGAAGATGATCTTTGGATTCTTCCCATTGGTTCAGGAACATAACGACAAACAGTGCGGTCATGACAAATTCGATTCCGGTTGTATCAAAATGAATCACATATCCTAAGAGTGCACCCGCTGTAGCAGCGAATACCCAGTAAATCTGGTTTAACAGGTTGACAAAAAACATAAACCATCCACGGTCTACATCATCTGGCGGTGTTACTGTACAGTTGACAGTAAAAGATTCATCACACATGCCAAAGATCAGGTAGAACTTCTTCCAACCGGTATTTTTATATTTATCCAGCATAGAAAGGCCATAAAATAAATGTCTGGCATTGACCATCAGTGCCAGAAAGAAAGCTGCAACCGGACTGAATGCCGACAGTAGAAGATTTGCCGTTACGAATTCCATAGATCCCGCAAAGATAAACATACTCATAAAGAATGGATACCATACAGAAAAGCCCTTACTCTGCATCATAAATCCATAGGACATTCCCAGGAAAAGAAAGCCTATACCAATAGGAATCGTGTATGGAAACGCGGCTTTGAATGCTTTTTTCTTCATTTGTGAAAAACTCCTTGACTTTTAGAATGAATATGTATATATTTTATATATAAAATTTTTATATATAATTATTTTACATATCATTTATGGAGGTGATCGGATGTATTATCCCGTATCAGCATTACTTATAGAGTTTCTGATCCTGTCCGTAGTAGAATCACAGGATTCCTACGGATATGAGATCAGCCAGACCGTCAAGATCGTGGCTGATATCAAAGAATCCACTCTATATCCCATCCTGAAGAAACTCGAGAAAAACGGTTATCTCACAACCTATTCTCAGGAATTTCAGGGACGTAAACGTAAGTATTATTCTATCACCGATTCCGGTAAAGAACAACTGGTGTATCTCAATAAAGAATGGATTTCCTACAGAGATACAATTGACGGAATCATTGAAGGGAGGATCCGAAATTGACCAGAGAAGAATATATGACTAAATTGCAGAAATATCTTCGCAAACTTCCGAAGCAGGATTATGAAGACGCAATTGAGTATTTCAATGAATATTTCAGTGATACAGATGAGGAAGGTCAGCAGAGACTGATGGAGGAGCTTGGAACTCCGAAGGAAGCGGCTGCGGACCTGATGTATAACCTTCTGGATCGGAAGATTCAGGAACAGGATGAGAGTGGTGAAGAGAAAAAGAGTAAAAAAGGAATCACGCTGCTGGCTGTTTTAGCTATCATGTCAACACCTGTGACTGTTCCACTTTTTATCGCAATGCTTGCAGTGCTTCTGGCGGCAGCAATCTGTGTTGTCTGTGTGATCTTCAGTGACTTTATTGCAGCATTCAGTATTTTACTGGTGGGTGGCAAGCTGTTGCTCAGAGGACTTGTTTCCTTCCCGTATTCTTTATCGGGTGCACTGATGATCACAGGATGTGGTTTACTTGGAATTGGATGCGCAATCCTGCTGTATCTTCTTGGAATCTATCTCTGCAAATGGACTGGTATGCTTCTTGTTATGCTTGCACGGAAAATAGCTGGAAAGAGGGGTAAGAATCATGAAAAAAACAAATAAACGTTTGCTGGTTGCTGGTGGTATCCTCTGCGCAATAGGAGTCCTGTTTTTGGGAGTTGGTGTTGCATCCGGTGGTAAAAATTATGTAAAAACAGCGGATCTGAACAGAATCAGTGGAAACGCAATGATGGATTCCAGTGACAGCCATGTGATTTTAAGCAAGACAAAGATCAATTCATTTTCTTCTGTGAATGTTGATCTTCGAAATCTTGATCTGGATGTAAAAGAATCTGACGATGAAAACTTTTACATTGCATACAATATTGAGACAAATAAAGGAATGCTGCCTCTTTCCTATCAGGTACAGGATGATACTCTGAATCTTGTAGAGAAAAAGGGAAATGAGTCATATTCATATATTCATATCGATATCAATTTCCTTCAGGAAATGCTCGGTCAGAGCCATGTGATCGAAAATTCAAATAAAGTAACTGTTTATATTCCGAAGGAAAACGACATGAGTAGTTTTTCCTGCAAGATGGGATATGGTGACTTAGATATTGAATCATTGAATGCCAAACAGGCAGTGATTCAGAATGACGATGGCGATGTTAAAATTGTGAGAGGTAGATTTAAGAATCTTGAGTTGAAAGATGATCTCGGTGATCTGAAGATTAAAGATGTTATATTTGCCAATAGTCAGATTGAAATGGCTGATGGTGATATACAAGCCGAGAATGTTACATTTACCGGTAAGAATGAGATTCGCAGCAGCCTTGGTGATATTACACTCAGTATTCCGGAAAAAACACTTGCAGATCTTTCTGTAGAGGCAGAAGCAAGTGAGATCAATATTCCGGAGAAACTTGGCAAAGTCATGACGGATGAAGACGATGAACAGAGCGTTGATTCTGGAAATAAGGCACAGAATTCCCTCGAAATTAAGAGTGAGGATGGGGATATAACGATCAAAGCTGCGAAATAATTATGTACAAATTGTTATTGAAAAAAGAGAACTTGTAGCATATAATATGAGCCGCTGCATTCGCAGCGGCTCATTTTATCTTTATCTACAGTACTTTATTCAGAAAATCGATAGTTCGAGGTTCTTTTGGATTCAGAAGTACTTCCTGTGGAGTACCTTCTTCTACGATGTAACCACCGTCCATGAAAAGAACACGATCAGCAACTTCTCGTGCAAATCCCATTTCATGAGTTACAATAACCATTGTCATGCCATCAGCAGCAAGCTGCTTCATAACCTGCAGAACTTCACCGACCATTTCCGGGTCGAGGGCACTGGTAGGTTCATCAAAGAGCATGATATCAGGTGTCATACAGAGTGCACGCGCAATTGCTACACGCTGCTTCTGACCACCCGAAAGCTGTTCCGGATAAGCTTCTGCTTTATCATCCATGCCGACCTTCTTCAGCATGTGGATGGCGCGTTCCTTAGCTTCCTCCTTGGTTGCTTTTTTCAGCTCAACGGGTGCAAGCATAAGATTCTGTGTGACATTCATATGTGGAAAAAGGTTAAAATGCTGGAAAACCATACCTACATTTTCGCGTACTTTGTTGATATCAACATGTTTATCTGTAAGATTTTTGCCGTCTACGATAACTTCACCGTCTGTGATTTCTTCCAGTTTGTTCATACAACGGAGAAAAGTAGACTTTCCGCTTCCGGAAGGTCCGATGATAACGACCACTTCGCCTTCGTGAATGTCGGTGGAGATATCTTTTAATACTTCCAGGGTACCGAAGCTTTTCTTTAAATGTGATACGTGAATTTTGACATTCTCTTTATTTACGGCCACGGTTCAGTCTCCTTTCTACGATTTTTGCTACTTTTGATAAGATCGTGATTACGATCAGATACATAACTGCGACAATACCCCATGTCTGGAAGGACATAAAGGAATTGGCAACAACGTTTTTGGCAGTATTGACCAGTTCCGGGAAACCGATAACAGAAAGAATAGAGGTATCTTTCAGTGTGATGATGAACTGGTTGATGATACTTGGAATCATGGTGCGGATTGCCTGTGGAAGTACAACACGGATCATGGCACGCGAATATGGAAGACCAAGACTTCTCGCTGCTTCCATCTGTCCGGAATCAACAGACAGGATACCTGCACGGATGATCTCTGCCATATAAGCACCACAGTTAAGGGCGAGGCAGACAGTACCGGCCTGGAGTGCTGTAAGTGTGAAATTAAATCCCATCATATTGTTCAGGCAGTACGGAACACCGAAATAAATAAAATATGCCAGAACGATCATTGGGACACCGCGGATTACGTCAACAAAAATAGAGGATATGATCCTGCATGCTTTGTTTTTCAGTACACTTAAGAGCCCAAAAAACATACCCAGTATACAGGCAAAGAACAGACCACACAGTGCAAGTAGTAAGGTCTGTCCCATAGCAAGAAGCAGCAGGTTTCCATATCTGGTTATAATCTGGATCATGGAAATCTCCTTTCAAAAACAAAGCTGCCACAAAATGCAGCAGCCCTGTAATTCGTGTAGTGTTTTATCTCAGTCAGAGTTTTGAATGTAATCTGGTTAGAACTGAGTCTTAAAATTATTCAGCAGCTTCTTCATCAGCAGCAGGGGTTTCTGTTGCATCAGCCTCTGCTTCTTCAGTTGGAACGGCATCTTCACCAAGGTATTGGGCGATGATCTTGTTATATTCGCCGCTGTCTTTGATGTCTTTCAGACCAGCGTTGAACATATCGAGAAGTTCCTGGTTGTCAGCGTCGAAAATAGCGAATCCGTAAGGAGATCCTTCATTTGCAGTGTCTTCCAGGATCTGGAGTGCAAGGTCCCCATCTTTGATAGAGGATGCCATGATCGGTGTATCTTCGAAGCATGCAACTACCTGTCCGCCGAGAACAGCCTGATACATTGTCGGTGAATCTTCATAATAGGTGATGTTGAATCCGTATTCATCTTTCAGGCTTTCTGCATAGGTAGCACCCTGAGTACCAGTCTTAACACCAACAGTCTTGCCTTTCAGGTCATCGAATCCTTTGATATCGGAATCTTTCTGTACAGTCATAGACTGTGTAGCATTATAATATCCGTCAGAGAACAGCCAGCCGCTGTCTTTTCTTTCATCTGTAATAGAAGCACCGGCAATCATACCGTCAGCCTGTCCAGCCTGGCAAGCTGCGATGGAAGCGTCCCATCCAAGGCTCTTCAGTTCATATTCAAATCCCTGGTCTTTCGCGATAGCATCAAGTACATCTACATCAATTCCTACGAAGTTGCCATCATCATCAGTATATTCAAATGGTTTGAAGACGGTATCGGTAGCGATAACCCATTTTTTATCAGATGCAGAATCAGCATCAGAAGCTGCAAATACAGGAACAGTAAGACTTCCTACAAGTAATCCCATAGTTAATAAATAACACATCTTTTTCATGATTAAAGCACTCCTTTTTTGTTTAATATCGAAAAAAGGCGCAGTTTCCAAAAAAACTGACGCCTTCGCCGCTTTTTTCAATTTTATCATTGTAAAAATACACTGTCAATGGAAAAATTTAACTTTTTACCATATTAAAGGAATTGTCCTATAGAAAGTAGAAACGCTAATTGTTGAAAAATCTGGCAATGTATGTAAAATAGTGAATAGCATGAAAGAAAATATCGTTTCAGAGGGAAATATAAAAGGAGTAACGTGATGGAAAAAATAAAGATTGCTGCCATACAGATGCCGACAGTAGCAGATAAAATGGAAAATGTAAGAACTGTTAAAGCTTATCTCGAAAAAATAAAGGATGAAAAGCCGGATTTTGTGATTCTTCCAGAAATGTTCTGTTGTCCATATCAGACAGAGAATTTTCCGATTTATGCGGAAGAAGAAGGTGGCCCGATATGGCAGCAGTTATCTGCATACGCAAAACAGTATGGAGTTTATCTGATTGGGGGCTCCATGCCGGAGAAAGATGCAGAAGGAAATGTTTACAATACATGCTATGTTTTTGACCGTGAAGGAAAACAGATCGGGAAACATAGAAAAGTACATTTATTTGACATTGATGTCAAAGGTGGTCAGACATTCAAAGAATCCGATACGTTAACAGCAGGTGATAGTGATACGGTATTTGATACGGAATTTGGTAAAATGGGAGTTATGCTCTGTTTTGATATTCGTTTTCCAGAATTATCGCGTATGATGGTAAATGATGGTGCGAGAATTGTTTTTGTTCCGGCTGCATTCAACATGACAACGGGACCGGCACACTGGGAATTGTCTTTCAGAACTCGGGCACTGGATAATCAGATTTATATGGTTGGTTGTGCTCCGGCACGTGATGTATCGGCAGGTTATATTTCCTGGGGACATTCTATTGTCACAGATCCGTGGGGTAGAGTGACAGGCATGCTGGATGAAAACGAAGGAATTCTTCTGGCTGAGTTGGATATGGACTATGAAGAGCAGGTAAGAGAAGAACTCCCATTATTAAAGAGCAGACGTAAGGATATATATCAGTTAGCGAAGAATCTCATCAATAGTGGAAACAGTACTGAAAGTTCCCCTGTTCTTTGAATTTTTTGTTCAATAGTCATCATCTCCTGAGTTGTTTTATTTTGTAATAGACATTAACAGACAGGAGAAGAGATGTCCATTGACCTGAAGGAGAAAAAGAGAAGAAAATTTCTTCATTTGTTGACATATTTTTTAACGAGTGATACAATACAGTTCTTTGATGAAACAAAATGTAACATGAATGAATCGAAATGCAACGGGGTGTAACAAACAGATTATGAACAAGAAAGAAAATCATTCTGCGAAAAGTGAGATAGAGCAGGCATTTCTGCGGCTTATGACACAAAAATCCTACATGGACATTACAGTAACAGATATTGTGCAGGAAGCAAACGTTGCAAGAGTTTCTTTTTACAGAAATTTTGCATCGATTTCGGAAGTACTGGACAGTATTGCAGACGCAACAGCGGAGAAGCTGAATATAGAGTTTCTTCCATTATTAGATACATCTGATGAACGAAAACTGCGGGAATATCTGTTCAATTATTTTTATCAGATATCGTTGAATTATAAAGAAATGTGGGCGATTCGCGGGTTGAATATGGATCTTTTTACGAAAAGACTCGGGGAGAAAATTCATGAAAAGAGAAAAGCAGTCGAATCCGCAGATTCTGATATATCAGAAAAATATGGATGGGTTGTAAAACTCTGTGTACTGGACGGTGTTTCGAGACGCTGGATCATGGACGAAATGAAAGAAACACCGGAAGAAATCATTGATTATGTGATGCCAATCATTAAAACATTATAAAAACAGAATACAAAGGAAGAAGTTATTATGAAGAAAACAGGAATCATGACAGACAGTCATAGCGGGATTTTAAACGAAGAGGCCGAAAGACTTGGAATCAAAGTGCTTCCAATGCCATTTTATATCGAAGAAAAGGTATATCGTGAAGGCGTAGATTTATCCAGAGAAGAATTTTATGATATGCTGCGCAAGGGAACGGATGTATCTACATCGCAGCCGTCACTGGTAGATGTTGCGGAGATGTGGAAAGAAATGTTGAAAGAATATGAAGAAATCGTATATATTCCGCTCAGCAGTGCATTAAGCGGTTCCTGTATGGCAGCAATGGCAATGGCAAATGAAGATGAATTTGCCGGAAAAGTCTTTGTAGTTGACAATGGTCGTGTAGCGACTCCGATGCACCGTTCGGTTCTTGATGCAGTAGAAATGACAGAAAAAGGTTACAGTGCAGCTGAAATCAAGAAAATCCTCGAGGAAACCAGAGAAAAGATGACGATTTACATTGGACTCAGCACCCTGGAATATCTGAAAAAAGGTGGAAGAGTCAGCTCAGTGACAGCCCTGGCAGCAGATGTCCTGAATATTAAACCAGTCATGCATTTCAGTACAGGAACACTTGATACTTATCAGAAATGCCGTGGTATGAAGAAAGCACGCAAGGTCATGATCGATGCGATGAAACATGAACTGGAAACTAATTTCCGTGAAGAATACGAGGCAGGAAATGTATATCTGATGGCGGCTTCCAGCAGCACTGATGAAGTAACGGCAGAATGGATGGCTCAGATTAAAGAAAGCTTTCCGGGAATGGATGTTATGTGTGATAAACTTTCCTTTGGTCTGTCCTGTCATATCGGTCCGGATGGGCTGGGAATCGGCTGTACCTGCAAACCTGTAGAATAAACGAAACATATGGAAAAATCGTTGTGAAAAGTTGCAGTAAATATTTAATACATTAATGCGGTGCAAATTTACAGCGATTTTTTATTGATTGCTGTCATCTTAAAACCATGATATTATCAAAGAAGCTGAAATTATTTATGAAGGTTTGAGCAAAATATATGGATGGGGGAAAGGGTAATTTTATGGAGCAACATCATCATGAAAGAAGTACGTTTTCCGGGAAACTGGGATTTGTATTGTCGGCTGCCGGAGCATCGGTTGGCCTGGGAAATATCTGGAGGTTTCCATATCTGGCAGCCAAGTATGGCGGAGGAATTTTTCTGCTAATCTATATTATTCTGGCAATGACATTTGGATATTCCATGATCGTAGCAGAGACAGCACTTGGACGAATGACAAAGAAGAGTCCGGTAGGTGCATTTGGAAAATTCGGAAAATCAAAATGGCTTTCTTTTGGGGGCTGGATCAATGCGATCATCCCGATTCTGATCGTGCCGTATTATTCCGTTATCGGCGGATGGGTAATCAAATATCTGGTTGAATATGTAAAAGGAAATACTCAGAATCTGGCAACGGATGGTTATTTCTCAGAATTTATTTCAAATGGAGTATCCACAGAGATCTGCTTCCTGGTATTTGCATTATTTACAGTAGGGATCATCTATGCAGGTGTTCGAAATGGCGTAGAGCGTGTGTCTAAATTTATGATGCCGGTTCTGGTATTTTTATCAATCGTGATCACGGTTTATTCAGTGACAAGACCTGGAGCTCTGGAGGGCGTTAAGTACTTTCTGATTCCAAATCCGAAGAATTTTTCATGGATGACAGTAGTAGCTGCAATGGGACAGATGTTCTATTCACTTTCTATTGCAATGGGTATTCTGGTGACATTTGGTTCCTACATGAAGAAAGACGTGTCTATTGAAAGTTCAACAACTAATGTAGAGATCTTTGATACTGCAATTGCAATTATGGCAGGCTTGATGATCATCCCGGCAGTATTTGCATTTTCTGGCGGAGATCCAAATACTCTGCAGGCTGGTCCGGCGCTGATGTTCATCACGATCCCGAAGGTCTTTGCAAGTATGGGACTTGGAACACCGATTGGTATTCTGTTTTTTGTATTGGTGCTCTGTGCGGCACTGACAAGCTCCATTGCCCTGACAGAAAGTGCAGTATCTACCTTCCAGGATGAACTGAAATGGTGCAGACAGAAATCCACACTGGTTGTTGGTGCGATCATGATCGTCCTTGGCAGCCTGTCATCCCTTGGCTATGGACCACTGGCATGTGTGAAGATCATCGGAATGCAGTTCCTTGATTTCTTTGACTTCCTGACTAACTCCGTGATGATGCCGATCGCAGCAATTGCTACATGTCTTCTGATCTCCAGAGTGATCGGACTGAAGAAGATAGAAGACGAAGTTGTTCTCGGTGAAGGAACCTTTAAAAGAAAGAAAATCTTCAATTTTATGATCAAATATCTTTGCCCAATCTTTGCAGCGATCATTCTGCTCAGCTCTGTGGCAAACGCATTTGGATGGATTTCCATGTAATAAAGAAATAATAAAACCGCGGTATTCTGTATATAAAAAATACAGGAAGCTGCGGTTTTTATGTGCTAAAAAAGTGCACAGGTCTGGCATCGAATCAGACTTTAGGCTGATAGTGCATATCAGATACATTATAAACTGTGATGAAGGCGAGAGGATCCTCATGGTTGATGAAATTCATTAGCTTCTGATATTCTGTTTTATCTACGATCGTGATGATCTCGTTTCGTTTCTGCATATTATAGGCCCCGTATGCTTCATAAACAGTAGCACCGCTGTGCAGTTCATGAATGATGAAGTTACGAAGTTCTTCTTCTTTTTTGGTAATGATACATACACGCCGTTTGATATTGTGGTCAAAAATAAAATGATCCAGTACGATACCATTGAAGTATGTACCAAGAATACTTAAAACAACAGTTTTCTTGTCATAGACCAGAGCAGCGGAAAGTGCAACACACATACCGGAAAGGGACATGGCCTTTCCAAGTTCCATATGCAGGTATTTATTCATGATCTTTGCGACAATATCCAGTCCACCGGAAGAGGCATTCCGGTTAAAGAGAATGCTCAGACCTACACTGACGACCAGAATATAGCAGAGAACATCCAGTTCCTGACTGTTGGTCATAGATTCGAAATTCGGGAAGATTTTTTCAAATAAACCAAGAAAAACAGGAAGCATGATACTGGTATATACGGTTTTTACACCAAATTCCCGACCGCAGGTAAGAAAGCCGATAATCAGAAGTATGACATTCAGAATCATCGTGATCGCAGACAGCGGAAGTGGGATGAAGTTGGACAGTACGATTCCAAGACCGGAGATACTGCTGACAGAGGTATGGCTTGGTACCAGGAAAAAATATACCGCAGCAGCAATGATCGCGACAGCAACGGTCAGTATGACTGTTTCCATAAAGATTTTTGCGTAATTCAGTTGTGTTTTCATAAAAGAAAATCCTTTTTCATTTTTAAAGTGTTATTTAATTCTGAGCTTCCGGATTTGGAAGATTTACCATGAGCGGTGCGTGTTCAAGTTCAGGAATGATCTTGTTTTTGAGGTCTTCAGTCGTGAATTTGAGACTTGAAGTATTGATACAAGGATGACATCCGAAGTAAGGATTTTTCATGACATCTTCATCAATCAGCAGCTGTACTTTCTTATCATGATCGTTCATCAGTCCCATCACACTGACAGATCCCGGAGTGATGTCCAAATATTTTTCCATATATTCCGGTTTAGCGAAGGACAGGCGGGCAGAGTTGATCTGTGCTGACAGATCCTTGGTCTTAAATGGCTTGTCACCTGGCATCAGAAGAAGGTAAAAGTTTGTCTCCTGCCGGTTGCAGAGAAAAAGATTTTTACATATAGTAGTGTCATCGCCCAGAATACGGTCAACTTCTTCGCAGGCTTCCATAGTCATAGTTGCTTCATGGTCTACACGCTGGTAAGTTATGCCAAGTTTATCCAACAGATCATAGACACGAATTTCTTTATCAAGTCTTCCTGATGTGGTTTCAGGTCTTCCATTCTGTAATTCCATTTTTGTGACTCCTTTTTTATTTCATATCTGTGAGTGTACCCCTTTTATATGGAGATTGTCAATGAGATGTGGCTTTGTGATCATTAAAAAAAGTCTTTGCAAACCACATAAAATGCAGACAATCCAGCCGAATAACTTCAGTGCTCTTACAAAAGATTTCAAAGTGGTGCTGCCAGAAGAATTCCTTTATGAAAAAGAATAAATAGAGGTTGGTTGCAATATTCTCTCCTTATGCTATAATGATTCAAAATTGAACTATTCAAAAAAGAATTAAATAAAGGAGAGAAAAAACATGCAGATTTTATGGACGGTGATCGTCACATTTTTTGCAGGAATGGGAGCAGGGCTTGGAACGGGCTTTGCAGGTATGAGTGCTGCAGCTGTGATCAGTCCCATGCTCATCACATTTCTTGGGATGGATCCTTATATGGCGGTAGGTATTGCTTTGTCATCGGATGTACTGGCAAGTGCGGTATCCGCGTATGTATATGGAAAGAATAAGAATCTGGATATTAAGAACGGTGTGATCATGATGATCAGTGTACTGACCTTTACCGTAGTTGGAAGTTACGTATCGAGTCTTGTACCGTCAGCCACGATGGGGAACTTTTCAGTATTCATGACCTTCCTTCTTGGAATCAAATTTATTGTAAGACCGGTCATGACAACGAAAGAGAGCATGCAGAATGTATCAGCAAAGAAACGTGTAATTCAGTCAATCGTGTGTGGAGTTCTGATTGGATTTATCTGTGGATTTATCGGAGCCGGTGGTGGAATGATGATGTTGCTGATTTTGACATCTGTGCTTGGATATGAGCTGAAAACAGCTGTAGGAACCAGTGTGTTTATCATGGCTTTCACGGCATTTACCGGAGCGGCATCTCATTTTGCGATCGGTGGAATGCCAGATGTGACCGTATGGATTCTCTGTATCGTATTTACCTTTATCTGGGCAAGGATTGCTGCTGTATTTGCAAATAAGGCATCAACGAAAACGCTCAACCGCGCGACTGGCATCATACTGGTCGTACTTGGAATTGTAGTGATGTTATTTTCTTTATTGTCATAAAAAATTACTTTATAAAGTAAAAGTATCAGTAGAACGCAAAAGGAGAAGCCATTTTCAGGCTTCTCCTTTTAGTATGTTGTCAAGATTCTGATCCATAATATTCAGAATCTCGAGAAATTTCTGTCGCGTTTCGTTATCAAGGCCGGTCAGGATCCGGTCAATAAAATCCTGCTGAAGCTGTCGGCCCTTTGCAATGATTGGTTGAGCTTTTTCTGTACAGAGCAGTTCGGTCTTACGGCGGTCACTTTCGATCGCATGACGTTCCAGATATCCGTCACAGACAAGCTTGTCTACATTGACGGAAACTAGGTTTGCCTTTAATTTACGGACTTCGACAATATCCCGTGCAGTGCAGAATTCGGGATTATTTGCCAGAAACATAAGAATGTCGAATGCCGTCTGCGGCAATTTCAGTTCCTGACAAAGCGATTTACAGGTTCTGTTATATGCAAGAGAAGTTTTTCTTGCGAATTCAATGTTTATATCCATAAAAAATCCTCGATTATAGAAAGTATAAATATGATAGTTCAAATTGCAATTAATGGTGAATTTATGGGCAGCATGAGTGCGATCGTGCTGCCTTTTTTGCTGCTCGCCAGAACTTTTACCTGGCCGCCATGTTGTCTGGCAATCTCGGCTACCAGGGCAAGGCCAAGGCCGGCGCCGCCCATGGCACGGCTTCTGGATTTGTCCACGCGGAAAAATGGATCAAAAATTTTTTCCTGAAATTCAGGAGAGATACCAATTCCGGTGTCTGTTACTTCAACTAAAGCATAGTCTGCTGGTTTGGAATGCGCAGCAGGCAGATCTTTTTTCTGAGATATTTTTACCGTTACTTTTCCACCAGAATGATTGTATTTGATGGCATTTTCCACAAGATTATAAACAGCACGGTAGAGAAGAAGATAGCTTCCGGTAACGGTGCAGTCACCCTCTTCCTGGATCAGTTCCACTTTTTTCTGGTCAGCAATGGAGGCAAGATCGCAGCAAACTTCATCGGTGAGTTCTGCCAGTGAAATAGAATCAGAGCGTTCAACGGATTGTATCCCGGTCATATCGAGAAGGACCTCAGATAGATGAGAAAGTCGTTCGGTCTGATTCTGGATCATTCCAAAGATGTCCTGATATTCTTCTATTGTCGGAGTTTTCTTGCGTGCAAAAACTTCGAGGTTTGTCTGCATGACAGCAAGCGGAGTTCTCAGCTCATGAGCGGCACTGGCAGAAAATTGCTTCTGTGCCGTAAACGCATCATCCAGTCGGGAAAGCATCTTATTAAAAGAGCCTGTAAGACGAGAAATCTCATCGTTTGTATCTGGAACTTCAAGAGACTCAGAAAGATTCTGGGCCTCTATTTTATTGACTTCGTTACTGAGTTTTCGCAGAGGCAGCAGTGCACGGCGGCTGATAAAATATGTACCGACACTGCTCAGGAGAATAATGATTGCAGTTGCAATGATACTTCTGGTGTGGAAAAGGTCTTTGGTTTCCTGTACCTGATCGGAAAGACCTGCAAACAGAGTGTTTGGATTAATGTTAAAGGTGATTGGCGTGGAATCAGTTTCATTGATCTTTACGACATAATCACCCAGATTTTCGATTCCGGTAACAGCGGAGTTACTAATAAAAAAATACATCAGGACACAGGTGACAGTCATCAGGAGCGTGATGATCAGTGTCAGCCTCCACTGCAGAGAGAGTTTTTTCAGAGGATTTTTTGTTGTATGTTCTTTTTTCATTTCAGATCCTCCATGAGAATGTAACCCTGTCCAACCTTGTTCTGTATCGGATCGTTTCCCAGAGCTGCGCGCAGCTTCTTGCGAAGGGAAGAAATGTGGACACGGATGGAATTACTGAAGCTGTTTACACTGCCGTCCCAGATATGTTCAATCAGTTCTTCCGGGCTGATGATACGATTCTGGTGGAGCATAAAATACTCCAGCAGAGCACTTTCCTTTCGGGTGAGAGAGAGTTCTTCACTATCAATGTGTGCTTTTCTGGTGCGGGTGTCAAAGCTGATGTGGCCGCACTTCAGGCAGACATTCTCCTGAATAAATCTGCGCCTGGTCAGGCTGCGGATACGCGCTTCTAGTTCCTCAAAATGAAATGGTTTTGTCAGATAATCGTTTGCTCCAAGGTCAAGTCCTTCTACTTTATCCTCAATCTGGCCACGGGCTGAGAGAATCAGAACTGGTGTGGAAGAATTTGTCTCACGGAACTGCCGCAGGATATCCAATCCGTCAATGCCAGGAAGGTTCAGATCCAGAAGAATCAGATCGTAGTTTTCAGTCGTACATAATTCCAGCCCTTCGTCTCCGTCTAGGCAGGTATCGGTTTCATATCCATCCATACGCAGCCCCTCTGCGATCGAACGGCAGAGCTGCTCTTCGTCTTCTATTATTAATATGTGCATATTCGTTCTCCTTTGGGGACGGTGTTTGTGGCTTTTTTAGTGTCCCCCTTTACTTTCCTATATACTATCACATCAGATATAAAATTCGTGTAAAAAAATAAATCGAAAGAATTTTGATTTTCGTGTTTTCTTAACACAAATTTTATAGCTATGGTGTTATAATTGCGACTATAATAACCGAGTCAGGGGGACAGACAAAAAGCCGCAAACACCGTCCCCAATCGAAAGGAGAAAACTTATGAAATTTACAGCGCTTATGGCAGCAGCAATATTAGGGGTATCTACCCTTGGAAATGTATCCGTAATGGCAGCAGAAAGTACAGAAGCAATGGCGGTTCCGGCAGATCAGGCGGGAATGGTGGTTGATGGAGATGCAGCTGCAGCAGATGGTGACGCAATCCCATCTGATTTTATACAGGGTACTTTTAAACCATCTGAGACAACTGTGCAGGCACAGGATTCTTATGAGTATCCATTCCTTGGACTTACAATGAAGCTTCCTGAAGAACTTCTTAAACAGATTAAAGAGCAGACCATCGCGATGATCACTAATGAGGGATGGAATGACAATGCGGATGCAATCAAATATGCATATATAAGCTGGAGCGAAATGACCGAGGAGCAGAAAGAGGCCGAGGTTGACAAGCTTGGAACAGCATATGATGACTGGTGCAAAAGCCTCGCAAAAATTGGAGTGATCGGAATTTATGATGAAGATTCTGAGAAAGAGCTGGATGAGCTTACAGGCTGTACCGAACATAAAGAAATTGGAAGCAGCAGTGACGGAAAATACAAGTATTATCTGAGTACCAACAAAGATGCAGATGAATCCCTGAAAAAAGAAGTGGAAAAAATTGATGTGACACTCACTGAGATGACACCATTCCAGCAGCTTTCTGCGTTTGACCAGCCACAGGATACCAGCAATGCAGGCGATTCCACAACGGTAGGTAAGTTTGAGACAAAAGGTGTTGACGGAAAAGATTATACAGAAAAAGTATTCAGTGACTATGAGCTGACTCTGGTAAATATCTTTACTACCTGGTGTTCTCCATGTGTCAATGAGATTCCGGAACTGGAAAAACTCTATGAAGAGATGAAAGAAAAAGGTGTTGGCGTTGTCGGTGTTGTTCTTGATACAGTAGGAGATGATGGCAAACAGGATGATGCTGCAGTGAAAAAAGCCGGTGTCCTTCAGGAGAAAACAAAAGCATCCTATCCTTTCCTGATTCCGGATTCAACAATGATGAATGGACGTCTGAATGGCATCTCTGCTTTCCCTGAAACATTCTTTGTTGACAAAGAAGGAAACATTGTAGGAGAAACATATTCCGGAAGCCATAGCCTGGATGAGTGGAAAGAAATTGTAGAAAAAGAACTTGCGAATGTTTCAAAATAACAGAGCTGAATAGTAGAAATACCAGATTCTGGAAGAAAGATAAATATGATTATGATAAAAAAATTAATAGAAACAAAATGGACAGGAGTTGTTTTGGCAATTATTGGAATCCTTCTGATGGTTTTTGGAATCTACAGAGGTGAGATGTCCGTGGTTTTTACAAAAGCAATTAATATCTGTATGGAGTGTATTGGAATTGGATAAGAAAAAATTAAAGATAAATGAGTGGCCACGGCATGGAATCCAGGCATTGTGGGCACTGCTGACAAACAGCCATCTGTCCGGATTTGTGACCGGTAAGATCTATACCGGAAAATTAAAAAATGTCTGTGTTCCTGGACTGAACTGTTATTCCTGTCCAGGAGCGACAGGAGCTTGCCCGATCGGCTCTCTTCAGGCAGTGGTCGGAAGCTGGAACTTTAAAATGGCATATTATGTAGTGGGCTTTCTGATCTTTGTCGGGGCATTGCTTGGCAGACTGGTCTGCGGATTTCTTTGTCCATTTGGCCTGATTCAGGACTTGTTGAATAAAATTCCGTTTCCAAAGAAGATTCGGACGTTTCGTGGAGATAAACTGCTTCGTAAATTGAAATATGTCATTTTTATAGTATTTGTAATTCTTCTGCCAATGTTTGTGGTAGATATCATGGGACAGGGAGCACCGTATTTCTGCAAACTGATCTGTCCGGCAGGAACGCTGGAGGGCGGTCTTCCTCTGGTTCTGCTGAATAAATCCATGCGAAGTGCAGTGGGATGGCTTTACCTCTGGAAAAATGTGATTTTGGTAATCACGATTCTTCTTGCTATTATGATATATCGACCATTTTGCAAATATATCTGCCCGCTGGGAGCTTTTTATTCGATATTTAATAAAGTATCTGTATTTCGCTATCGTATAGATCAGGAGAAATGCGTCCACTGTGGAAAATGTGCAAAAGCATGCCAGATGGAAGTGAACCCGGTGGATAACCCGAACAGTGCAGAGTGTATTCGTTGTGGACGATGCAAAAAAGCCTGTCCAACGCAGGCAATCCATTGTGGAATTAAAAGAAATTAAAATCTTTATAAAATCTTAATATCAAGTCTGATAATCTTATACTATCTTTGAACTCTGGCATATATAATAAATGCAATGTAACTGTGAGGGTACTGAACAGTTACATTGCAAACTATATTATTAAAAGGAGCAGAAGTTATTTATGCCAGAGCATTTACATAAAAGAAAACATCTGACATCATTTCAATTAATTATTTTAGGCTTTGCGGGGGTGATCCTTATAGGAGCCCTCATTTTAACTTTACCTGTTTCATCTGCAAGTGGAGTTGTAACGCCGTTTGATCAGGCACTTTTTACATCAACTTCAGCGGTATGTGTGACAGGACTTGTTGTGCAGGATACAGGCAGTTACTGGTCTGTTTTTGGACAGGCAGTTATTTTGGCACTTATACAGATTGGAGGTTTGGGAGTTGTAACCGTTGCAGTATCAGTATTTATGCTGTCAGGACGAAAAATATCGCTCATGCAGCGTAGTACGATGCAGGATGCTATTTCGGCACCAAAAGTAGGAGGTATTGTCCGACTGACAAAATTTATTCTGAGAGGCACCTTTCTGATAGAAGCGCTTGGAGCAGTATTATTGCTTCCGGTATTTTGTCGTGATTTTGGAATAAAAGGAATCTGGATGTCAGTTTTTCACTCTATCTCAGCCTTTTGTAATGCAGGATTTGATATACTTGGTACAACAGACCATACTTTTGTATCGCTGACCGGATACAGCAGAAATATCTGGCTGAATATAGTTATTATGCTTTTGATCATAACTGGTGGTATCGGATTCCTTACATGGGAAGATTTTTATATAAATAAATTTAAATTTAAACGTTACCGCATGCAGAGTAAAATCATTTTAATGACTACAGCGATACTGATTTGTTTGCCGGCGATTTTCTTTTTTACCAATGATTTTAAAATGT
This sequence comes from Blautia sp. 210820-DFI.6.14, assembly GCF_020558815.1. NCBI lineage: Bacteria > Bacillati > Bacillota > Clostridia > Lachnospirales > Lachnospiraceae > Blautia > Blautia sp. 210820-DFI.6.14. The sequence goes on along the minus strand of NZ_JAJCKS010000013.1, from coordinate 48,440 downwards.
TTTCAGGAGAAGAGCGAACTTTACTTTCATTTTTTCAGTCAATAACGACGAGAACAGCCGGTTTTAATACGGCAGATATGGCATTGATGACAGAGTCGGGGAAAGCAGTTATGATCTTTCTTATGTTGATAGGAGGATCGCCAAGTTCGACTGCCGGAGGTATGAAGACAACAACATTTGCTGTTTTGATATTAAATGCGTTTGCAACATTTCGAAACCGTGAAGACGCAGGCGCTTTTGGACGAAGATTTGATGGGCAGGTAATAAAGAATGCGGCTACTATAGCGATGCTGTATTTTATGCTGCTTTTCTTTGGGGGGATAACGATCAGTGTTTATGAAGGCCTGCCGGTACTGACTTGTTTTTATGAAGCAGCTTCCGCAGTAGGAACAGTAGGACTTACATTAGGAGTTACACCGGGACTTCACATAATATCACGTTTGATATTGATCGCACTTATGTATTTAGGTCGAGTAGGAGGAATGACATTAATATACGCGGTATTTTCCGGAAAGAACAATAATGGTGCAAGAATGCCATTAGAAAAAATAACAGTTGGATAAAAGGAGTAAAAAAAATGAAAAATATTTTACTTATTGGTCTGGGACGTTTTGGGAAACATATTGCAATGCAGCTAAACCAGATGGGGCATGAGATTATGGCAGTGGATATTAATGAGGAACGGGTAAATAAAGTCCTTCCTTTTGTTACGAATGCTCAAATTGGAGACAGCACGGATGCTCAATTTTTGGAATCTCTTGGAATAGGGAATTTTGATATTTGTTTTGTTACGATTGGTGAAAGCTTTCAGAATTCACTTGAGACAACATCGCTATTAAAAGAACTGGGAGCAAAACTGGTAATCTCCAGAGCTGAGCGAGATGTACAGGAAAAATTTCTGTTACGTAATGGTGCAGACAAAGTGGTTTATCCTGAAAAACAAGTGGCAAAATGGGCATCTATCCGTTATACAGACGATCATATTCTTGATTATATGGAAGTAGATGCTTCTCATGCAATATTTGAAGTTGAAGTTCCCCGTGAGTGGATTGGAAAAACAGTAGGAGGACTTGATATCAGAAGAAAATATGATATAAATATTCTTGCAGTAAAGAATGAGGGAGAAGTCAGTATAGCGGTATCGCCGAATACGGTTCTTATTGCCGGGAGTACGATTCTCGTGCTGGGAGATTATAAGGCAATTCAAAAATGCTTTCATATCTAGGGACAAGAGGTGATAAATGAATGGCAAAGACAGTTCTGGTATTGATCGTACTTGTGATGTTCAGTATAGGGCTTTTTATAGTATCTAAAGTTGGTGTTTTTCTTAAAGAGAGTAAAAAAGAAGCTTCTGATGAAAGAGAAGGAGTACAATTAGTAAAAATACTGGAAGGAATACCAGGTGAAAGAACAAAAGTGAATATGAATATTCAAGATAGTGCGTGGACAAAAAGACAGAAAAATCATCATCCCATATATATTGAAAAACCATCGATAAAAGATTATTTGTTGACATTTTCAATATTTGTAGGTTGTACGGTGATCGGTCTGGTTTTTCAGAAACTTCATTTCACAGATATCAATATTGTTACAGTGTATATTCTTGGCGTGCTGGTCACATCTATTGTAACGGATGGTTATCTCTGCGGTCTGGTGGGATCGTTTTTAAGTGTTGTTCTTTTTTGTTTTTTTCTTACGGAGCCACGAATGTCCTTTCAAACATATGCAGTTGGCTATCCGGTGACATTTTTAATAATGTTGATATCTTCAGTGCTTACCGGAACTCTTGCTGCCAAATTAAAAGATCATGCCCGGTTATCTGAGCAACAGGCATTTCGTACACAGATCTTATTTGATACGGACAGATTACTTCAACAGGCGAAAAACAGTGAAGAGATTCTTTGTGTTACCTGTAAGCAGCTGGTACGTTTGTTGAATCGAGATATTGTTGCATATATTGTGAAAAATAATGATTTATCAGAAGGAAAGATGTTTTTTAATAATACTAATAAAAGAAATGGAGAATATCTGACATCTGAAGAACAGTGTGTTGCAAGATGGGCATATGAGAATGGACAGCGCGCTGGAGTAACAACAACTCATTTTAGCAGTGCAAAATGTTTGTATCTTTCAATCCGTAGTGGAGAAAGTGTCTACGGAGTGATTGGAATACCAGTTAAAAAAGATGCAATGGATTCTTTTGAATATAGCATTTTACTTTCTGTGATCAATGAATGTGCGCTTGCAATGGAAAATTCACAAAATGCAATAGAAAAAGAAAAAAATGCTATTCTGGCGAAAAACGAACAGCTGCGGGCAGACCTTTTGCGAGCAATTTCTCATGATCTGAGAACTCCGCTTTGCTCTATTTCAGGAAATGCTGATATGTTGCTGAATAATGAGAGATGTTTGGATGATATAACAAAGCAACAGATATATACAGATATTTATGATGATGCAGAATGGCTTATTGGTGTTGTAGAAAATCTGTTATCTGTCACAAGATTAAATGATGGAAGATTGAAAATAAAATTCACAGATCAGCTTCTCGATGAAGTTATTGCAGAATCCCTGCGACATATCAGCCGAAAGCATGATGCTTATAAGATTCAGGTGGAATGTGAAGAACTGATTCTCGCACATATGGATGTTCGACTTATCATTCAGGTTCTTGTTAATTTGATAGATAATGCGATAAAATATACACCGCAAGGTTCAACCATATGTATTCGTGGATTAAGAACAGATGGCAGAGCGCAAATAAGTGTAGAAGATAATGGACCGGGGATTGCGGATGAAATGAAATCGCATATATTTGAGATGTTTTATACCGGAAAAACTACGATTGCTGACAGTCATCGTAGTTTGGGGCTGGGCCTTGCATTATGCCATTCGATTATTGAAGCACATGAAGGGGAATTAACACTTAAGGATAATTATCCTCATGGCTGTATTTTTGTTTTTACATTACCGTTAAGTGAGGTAACACTAAATGAATAAAACATCAATTCTTATTGTAGAAGACGATCGCCCTATACGAAATCTGATCGTAACAACATTAAAAACACATGAGTACAAATATCTTACAGCAGAAAATGGGAGAGAAGCGATTTTGGAAGCATCTTCACACAATCCGGATATCATTTTACTTGATCTGGGGCTTCCGGATATGGAAGGAGTAGATGTGATAAAAAAAATTCGTACCTGGTCCAATATGCCGATTATTGTTATCAGTGCCAGAAGTGAGGATTCTGATAAGATTGAGGCTCTTGACGCAGGTGCGGATGATTATATTACAAAACCTTTTTCAGTTGAAGAATTGCTTGCACGTATACGTGTTACACAGAGACGGCTTGCGGTTATTCAGACTGGTGAGATACAGAAGACGGCTGTTTTTATTAATGGAGAACTGAAAATTGATTATACTGCCGGCTGTACTTATATGAGAGGGGAGGAGTTACATCTCACACCTATTGAATACAAACTTCTTTGCTTATTATCTCGTAATGTAGGTAAGGTGTTAACACATACTTATATTACACAACAGATATGGGGAAGGTCTTCAGAAAATGATGTTGCATCTCTTAGAGTTTTCATGGCAACTTTGCGTAAAAAACTTGAATCAGATAAGAATGAAATTCAATATATTCAGACACACATTGGGATTGGGTATCGAATGCTGCGGATAGAGTAAGTAACCTTTGATTATTTAAGATATAGATAGGTAAATACAGAATTATCTGATATAATGAAGCTACTTGTATTGAAAATGAAAGAGGAGGAATAAGCAGTGATTTGTGGAATGACATATTTTCAGATATGCCTGTATTTCCTGGTCTATTCTTTTGGAGGATGGGTAGTTGAAGTTATTTTTCATGCAGTTGCGCTTGGAAAAGTAATAAACAGAGGATTTCTGAACGGACCGGTCTGCCCGGTATATGGCTTTGGTGTGCTCTCTGTTTTTGCCCTGCTTAATACGATTCAAAGTGGTGGACATCAGATGAGTGAAGGAATGATCTTTGTATTTGGATTTGTTCTTGCTACAGCGGTTGAGTTGATCGCAGGATGGCTGCTTGATGTGTGTTTCCATGCAAGATGGTGGGATTATTCAGATAAACCGTTGAATTTTCATGGATATATCTGCCTGGAGTTCTCTCTGATCTGGGGCCTTGCAATCGTTATGGTAGTAAAGGTTTTTCAGAAATATGTAGAAAATCAGGTGTCTCATACACCGGCAACCTGGGAGTGGGTTGTGATAGCAATCTTATATGCAGTGTATCTGACAGACTTTATTGTAACAGTAGCAGTTATCCGTGGATTGAATAAGAAACTTACCAGATTGGATAAAGTCAGCTCAGATCTGAGAATTGTGAGTGATAAGCTTAGTGATACACTGGCAACGACTACGATTGATACAGCGCAGAAGGTTGGAGAAGGAAAAGTTCAGGCAGCACTTGCAAAAGCCGAACTGCTTGAGACGACAGCTGCCCAGAAAGAAAAAACTGTTGAAATGCTCCGTATGAAAAAAGCAGAACTTCAGGCACAGTTTGACGAGTTATCCAGTTCCATCACAAATCATACTGTATTCGGTCAGGGACGACTTCTTAAAGCTTTCCCTGAGATGAAACACAGAGATTACTTTGAGCTGATTCAGGAATTGAAGAAAAAACTGAAATAAAATAAAAACAGTTTTATGATAAGAAAACGAAACAACATAGTTGTATTATAGAAAGATTAACAGGCACTCGCCCTATCTCTCCATAACTCTCCATAAGTGATACCCGTATTACCTTTTGGGGATTTCAACTTTCCCTAACTCGGTCTATCACACCATATCACGCCGTAAGTTTAGTATTACGATAGTATAAAGAAAAGCCTTAACCATTTGTTTCGTGGTCAAGGCTTTTGTTTTTACTGTATTTCTTCTATTTCGCCAGTATCTTTGTTCACATGATATTCTTTGAGAAGTTTACCACTGAAAAGCAGTTTTGCATCATGTTCTTCTTTGTCAACATATTCATATTCAGAAAAAAGCAGAACCCGGCAGTAATGCAGAGTTCTGTTTTTTGTTACAGCGAAAGAGAGAGCTTGACAATTTCTCCAACTCCTATATAATTAACAATGGTAATTATCAAAGATAACTATATAGGAGCTTTTTATGACAAACGAAAAAGTTAAGAGAATGCTTGATGCATGTTATCAGGCAAAACGAATACGGGAATTACTTCCTCCACTTCCGCAGGGAGTCATGCCGTCTTATATTCAGTATATGGATACGATCCAGAAACTGGAAAAGCAGGGAGTTCAGGTAAAGATTTCGGATATCAGTGATGCAATGAATCTGCCGCGCCCGGGAGTGACCAGAACCGTAAAAGAGATGGAAGCGAAGGGCTATCTTCATAAGTTTGCATCCAAGGAGGATGGACGTGTCACATACATATCCATCACCGAAGAAGGAAAGAAACTGTCCCGGAAATATGATCAGGACTATTTCAGTGAACTGGCTTGTTCTCTTGGTGACATTTCTGAGGAAGATGCGGATTGTATGATCCGTACGATTGAAAAGTTCTATCAGATTATGTGCGAGAGGAGAAAAGAATATGACAAACGATAAAGCAGATTTTACACAGGGAAGCATCCTGAAAAAACTGGTTGCATTTATGATGCCGGTTCTTGGAGCCTTGATCCTGCAGGCTGCGTATGGTGCAGTTGACCTCCTGGTCGTAGGTAGATTTGGTTCCACATCAGGGCTTTCAGCAGTTTCCACCGGAAGCCAGGTGCTGAACCTGGTAACCTTTGTAGTAGTTCAGTTTGCAATGGGAATTACGGTCCTGATCGCCCGTTATCTTGGTGAAAAAAGACCGGAAAAAATTGGAGCTGTCATAGGTGGCGGCGTTGTTGTATTTACGATCATCTCCATAGCATTGTTTTTTGTAATGGTGTGCTTCGCACGTCCGATTTCTGTACTGATGCAGGCACCGACTGAGGCAGTTGATCTTACCTCCAGTTATGTACGGATCTGCGGTGGCGGAATCTTTTTCATTGTAGCTTATAATCTGCTGTCAGCAATTTTTCGTGGGCTGGGAGACAGTAAGTCACCGCTGCTTTTTGTACTGGTTGCATGTATCGTAAATGTAATCGGAGATATGGTTCTGGTAGCCGGATTTCATATGGATGCAGCAGGCGCTGCAATTGCAACGGTTACAGCACAGGCGCTCAGCGTTGTATTTGCCGTGCTTCTTCTTATCAAAAAAAATCTGCCGTTTACGATCAAAAAAAGTGATTTCAGACTGAACCCACAATGTAAGAGATTTCTTCAGATTGGTTTGCCACTTGCATTGCAGGAGTTCCTGACTCAGCTTTCCTTCCTGGCACTCTGTGCCTTTGTCAACCGACTTGGTCTGGAAGCCTCTTCTGGATATGGGGTGGCCTGCAAGATCGTTAACTTTGCAATGCTCGTACCAAGTTCACTGATGCAGTCCATGGCGTCCTTTGTATCCCAAAATGTAGGTGCAGGAAAGAAAAAACGTGCAAAACAGTCTATGTTTACCGGAATCGGAGTGGGACTGGTGGTTGGATGCCTGGTATTTGTGCTTGTGATGTTTAAAGGGGATGTAGTCGCAGGTATTTTCTCAACCGATGCCTCAGTTATCCAGAATGCCTTTGATTATCTGAAAGGTTTTGCACCGGAGACAATCGTAACTGCAATTCTGTTCAGTATGATTGGTTATTTCAATGGAAATAATAAGACCGTCTGGGTTATGATCCAGGGACTGGTCCAGACACTTCTGGTTCGACTGCCGTTGGCATACTATATGAGTATCCAGCCAAATGCAAGCCTGACCAAGATTGGTCTGGCTGCACCGGTGGCAACTGTGACAGGAATTATTTTGAATGTGGGATTCTTTATTTATCTGAATCGCAAAGAAAAAGCAGTTACTTCTCCATCTTCTTAAGTTCGGGCAGTACAGTACAGAGCATGGTCACAAAGCAGATGCTTCCGCCGATCACATTTGACACAGGTTCTGCCAGGAACACGCCTTTGGTTCCCATGTGCAGGGCATATGGCATCAGGTAAGTAAGCGGAACTACAATGAATACCTTGCGGAGCAGAGAGAAGAAGATTGCAAATTTCTTCTTATTCAGAGACTTAAATACAGTCTGTCCGATATACTGCAGATCCATAAAAATAAATGCAGCGAAATACTGTTTTAATGCGATCACTGCATCTTTCAGCAGCACGGTATCGGAGCTGAAGATTCGGATCAAAAACTCCGGGATCAAAATGATCATACTCCATGTAACAGCGGTATAGACGAGAACCATGACCGACAGTATAGCACCGGCTTTGCGTACGTGCTTTGGACGACATGCACCATAATTATAGCTCAGAATCGGAGAGGCTCCCTCGTTTATGGCATGAAGAGGTGTCTCTACCAGCTGGCGTACACTGGAGACGATAGTCATAACAGAGATATAGATATCTCCTCCGGTAACAGATAGTACATTGTTGCAGCAGATCGTTACCAGGCTGTTTGTCAGCTGCATGATAAATCCGGCAGAGCCAAGACTTACAATATCTTTGGCGTAACCGGTACATTGCGGAACTTCATTTTTCCTGAGAAGACGGACTCTTAATTCTGATTTTCTGGTAAGGAAAAACAGTACAAAAGCTGCGGATAAAGTCTGAGAGAGTATGGTGGCAATCGCAGCTCCCTGTACTCCAAAACCAAGGACAAAGATAAACAAAGGATCCAGCAGAAGGTTTGCAACAGCTCCGATGGCAACAGAAAGCATACCGATAGTTGAATAACCCTGGGCGTTGATAAAAGGATTCATTCCGATGGAGATCATAGACGGCAAGGTTCCAATCAGGTAGATCATTATATAAGGATAAGCATAAGTAAGGGCATTCGAAGAAGCACCGAATACGACCAGGATTGGACGGGCAAACAGAAAGCCGATGAGCATCAGGAAAACACCGCAGATGCAGAGCATGGAAAAAGAAGTATCCATGATCTGGACGGCAGTGTTTTCCTGTTTTTTTCCTCTGTAAATGGAGAACAGCGGCGCACCGCCACTTCCGAACAGATTAGAGAAGGCCGTGATGATCACGATGATGGGAAAACAAAGTCCTACTGCGCCAAGTGCAGTAGTTCCTACTTTGGGGATTCGTGCGATATAGACACGGTCAACGATGTTATACAATAAATTTAAAATCTGAGCGACTAGCATGGGCAGAGTTGCACCTAAAATATTTCCGGTCACGCTTCCGTTTTCAAAGTCAATTCTTTTCATTTTATTCATGTCCTTAGAGTTATTATTGTAACTGAGTATAGCATTTTATTAAATATATGTAAAACGCAGTGAAGTGGTGAATTAAGTAATCATTGACAGCGTTTTTTTTACGTGTTATGATAAATTCGATTTTGAGAGACGAAGATGCAGAGTAACAGACAGAGTCTTTTCAAAGCAATTGTTTTGGACCACCCATCAGGGTTAAGGCCATACGGACAGCCGGGTCCACTGCCGATTATGGTAACTTTGGTTACCTTATTGATTGAGTTAAAAGCTCAAATTTTATAAGTAGGTTCCTTTGATAACCGAGATGCGCCCAAAGCGCAGACTTGTGAAACGATCAATAAGAGTAGTAAAAGTATGATTGCTATATAGACTCTGATACGCATGCGGATATAGATCAAACGCAGGTTTGTGGCTTAGTGCCCTGACCTGCTTTTTTTATTCAGTCTGTGGAATGTAGATTAAGGGTTGATACAAAGGAAACTGGAATTGGAGGAATGATGAAAGGAAGTCGTTTTAAATTAAACCAGAATCATGCACCAATACATGAAGCTCTGGAGACTTTCCGTCGTATGAGGGTTGTACCATTTGATGTACCTGGCCATAAACGAGGAAGAGGCAATCCGGAACTGACAGAATTTCTGGGACAAAAATGTGTAGGTGTCGATGTTAACAGTATGAAGCCACTGGATAATCTCTGCCATCCGGTATCAGTAATACGGGAGGCAGAAGAACTGGCAGCAGATGCTTTTGGAGCAGCACATGCATTCTTGATGGTAGGAGGCACGACAAGTTCCGTACAGACGATGGTCCTGACTGCCTGCAAACGTGGAGATGAGATTATACTGCCTCGTAATGTCCACAGGAGTGTTTTGAATGCACTTGTTTTATGCGGTGCGATTCCTGTTTATGTAAACCCGGAGGTGGATCAGCGGCTCGGAATTTCCCTTGGAATGAAAAGGGAACAAGTGGAGAAAGCAATAAAAGAACATCCAAAGGCAGTTGCAGTACTGGTAAACAATCCGACTTATTATGGAATATGCAGTGATCTGCGTGCAATCGTCAAGATGGCCCATGATGCAGGAATGCTTTGCCTGGCAGATGAGGCACATGGAACGCATTTTTATTTTGGAGGAGGTCTTCCGGTTTCTGCCATGGCAGCAGGTGCAGATATGGCAGCTGTGTCCATGCATAAGAGTGGAGGAAGTCTTACACAGTCAAGCCTTCTTCTTACTGGTCCGGACGTACACGCAGGATATGTGCGCCAGATCATCAACTTGACACAGACGACCTCAGGAAGCTATCTTCTTATGTCAAGCCTTGATATTTCAAGAAGAAACCTTGCACAGCGCGGCCGTCAGATTTTTCACCAGGTAGCCGATATGGCAGAATACGCCAGAGAGGAAATCAATGCGATCGGCGGTTATTATGCGTTTGGCAAAGAACTGGTAAACGGAGATTCCGTTTTTGATTTTGATATAACGAAACTGAGTGTACATACGCTGGATATCGGACTTGCTGGAATCGAAGTGTACGATATTCTGCGTGACGAATATGATATTCAGATAGAGTTTGGAGATATCGGTAATATTCTTGCGTATCTTTCCATTGGAGACCGTGCGCAGGAAGTAGAGCGGCTTGTGAGCGCGCTCGCAGAGATACGCAGACGTTTTCAGACAGATGGTTCAGGACTTCTGAGCCAGGAATATATTGATCCACAGGTAGTGACCAGCCCGCAGGATGCTTTTTATGCGGACAAATGCAGCCTGCCGCTTCGTGAAACCGAGGGTAAGGTCTGCAGTGAATTTGTAATGTGCTACCCGCCTGGAATTCCGATTCTAGCACCGGGAGAACGTATCACAGCAGAGATCCTGGATTATATTGAGTATGCCAAAGCAAAGGGCTGTAATATGACAGGACCGGAAGATCCAGATATTTTGAGACTGAATGTTCTGACAGGGAGGGAATGACAATGGAAATGTGGTTTTCAGAATTTCATACACCGGATGTGAAACACAGTATCCGGGTAAACCGCCAGCTTTATTCCAGACAGAGTGAGTATCAGAGAATTGATATTTTTGAGACACCGGAATTTGGTCGTGTTCTGACTCTGGATGGAAATGTAATGCTGACAGAGCGTGACGAATTTATTTATGATGAGATGATCACGCATGTGCCGATGTCGGTCCATAAAGAAGCAAAAGATATTCTGGTGATCGGTGCCGGAGATGGCGGCGTTGTCCGTGAACTGACCAGATATGACAGAGTACGTCACATTGATCTGGTAGAAATGGACCCGATGGTTGTTGAGGCCTGTCGTGCCTATCTTCCGGGAAATGCCTGCAGACTGGATGACCGAAGAGTACATCTTCATTATGAAAATGCGCTGAGATTTATCCGAAGGTGCGAAGCAAAATATGATCTGATCATCGTGGATTCTTCTGACCCGTTTGGTCCGTCTGAAGGATTGTTTACCCGTGAATTTTATGGAAACTGTTACAATGCACTGAAGGATGACGGGATTATGGTAAACCAGCAGGGAAGCCCGTTCTACGCAGAAGATGCACATGCCATGCAGCGCAGTCATAAAAGGATTGCCAGCACCTTCCAGATCAGCCGTGTTTACCAGGCACATATCCCAACCTTTGCTGCAGGTTACTGGCTGTTCGGATTTGCAAGTAAAAAATATCATCCGGTGGATGACCTGGATGCAGAGGCATGGAATGCATTAAATCTCCGTACACGTTACTATACGACCAGACTCCATAAAGGGGCATTTTATCTTCCGGCTTTTCTGGAAGACATGCTGAAAGAAGTGGAGGATTAATTTATGATCTTACCTAATATAGAAACTTTTATCGGCTGCGAAAGCAGTTTTGAGGAAGCATCCATTGTTCTTTATGGTGCGCCGTTTGATTCTACAACAAGTTTTCGTCCGGGTGCCCGCTTTGGTCCATCAGCCATGCGCCATGAGAGTTTTGGCCTGGAGACCTACAGTCCGTATCAGGATAAAGACCTTATAGACATCAGCGTATTTGACAGCGGAGATCTGGAGCTTTGCTTTGGAAGCAGTGAAATAGCACTTTCAGACATTCAAAAGAGAGCAGAAGAAATTTTGAAAGCAGGAAAATTCCCACTGCTTCTGGGAGGAGAACATCTGGTAACATTGGGAGCAGTGCGTGCCGCAGCTGCAAAATATCCGGATCTTCATATTATTCATTTTGATGCTCATGCAGATCTGAGAGATGATTATCTCGGAGCAAAATTAAGTCACGCCTGTGTTCTTCGAAGATGCCATGAAATTGTGGGAGACGGCCATATCCATCAGTTCTGTATCCGAAGTGGAGAGAGAGAAGAATTTCAGTTTGCTTCCAGACACACAGATTTTCATCCGTTTACTTTTGAAGGACTGGAAGAAACAGTCAGAGAGCTGAAAGAGAAACAGGTTCCGGTGTATTTTACGATTGATCTGGATTGTATGGACCCGTCAGTATTTCCGGGAACAGGGACTCCGGAGGCAGGCGGCGTGAGCTTTTTAGAGCTTCTTAAAGCAATCCGCATTGTTTCTCAGACGAACGTGGTAGGAGCAGATGTCAATGAACTGGCTCCTATGCTGGATGTGAGTGGTGTTTCAACTGCAACAGCCTGCAAGGTTCTTCGTGAACTGCTTCTGGCAATTGCAAAATAATATTAATAGAAAACAGTAATATATCAACATAAAAAAGGAGAAAAATTATGAGTAGAGTATTAGTGATCGGCTGCGGAGGAGTAGCCAGTGTGGCAATTCAGAAATGCTGCCAGGTTGATGAGGTATTCACAGAAATGTGTATTGCAAGCCGTACAAAGGAAAAATGTGATGCACTTGTAGAAAAACTGAAAGGAAAGACAAAAACCGTTCTTACTACAGCTAAGGTGGATGCAGATGATGTGGATCAGCTGATCGAACTGATCAACAGCTACAAACCAGATCTGGTAATGAACATCGCACTTCCTTATCAGGACCTGACGATCATGGATGCATGTCTGGCATGTGGTGTAAACTATATGGATACAGCAAACTATGAGCCGGAAGATACCGATGATCCGGAGTGGCGTGCCATCTATGAAAAACGCTGCAAAGAAGAAGGATTTTCCGCATACTTTGATTATTCCTGGCAGTGGGCATACCGTAAAAAATTCGAAGATGCAGGACTTACAGCACTTCTTGGATGTGGATTTGACCCGGGTGTTACACAGGCTTACTGTGCCTATGCATTAAAGCATGAATTTGATCAGATTGATACCATCGATATCCTGGACTGCAACGGCGGTGATCATGGATATGCATTTGCAACAAACTTTAACCCGGAGATCAATCTTCGTGAAGTAAGTGCACCGGGAAGTTACTGGGAAAACGGACACTGGGTAGAAATCCCGCCGATGGATATCAAGAGAGAATATAACTTTGACCAGGTTGGAGACAAGGATATGTATCTGCTCCACCATGAGGAGATTGAGTCTCTTGCAAAAACAATCCCGGGTGTAAAACGTATTCGTTTCTTCATGACTTTTGGACAGAGTTATCTGGATCATATGCGTTGCCTTGAAGATGTAGGAATGCTTTCCACAACACCGATTCAGTACAATGGACAGGAAATCGTTCCGATCCAGTTTTTGAAAGCACTGCTTCCGGATCCTGCAAGCCTTGGACCACGTACAAAAGGAAAAACAAATATTGGATGTATCTTTACAGGTGTAAAAGATGGAAAAGAAAAAACCTACTATATCTACAATGTATGTGATCATCAGGAATGCTACCACGAAGTAGGAAGCCAGGCAATCAGCTATACAACAGGTGTTCCGGCAATGTGCGGAGCACTTATGATGCTGACCGGAAAATGGATCAGACCAGGTGTGTATACTGTAGAAGAATTTGATCCAGATCCGTTCCTGGATGCACTTGACCGTTATGGTCTGCCACGCAGCGAAAGCCACGATCCAAAGCTGGTAGACTGATGGAAGGGTTGGATAAAAGAGCTCCGTTTACAGCCACCGGCGGAATGATCCCGCCGGAATTCCAGAATCTAAAAACACCCTGCTACATCCTAGATGAAAAAGCACTCATAAAAAATGCAAAACTGCTCGGTGAAGTGTCTGAGCGAACAGGCTGTAAGATGCTCCTGGCACAGAAAGCATTCAGCAATTATGACTGCTATCGTTTTTTTGAGCCGTATCTTGCAGGTACGGAGGCCAGCGGACTGTTTGAGGCACGACTCGGAGCAGAGGAAATGCCGGGAAAAGAGGTTCATGTATTCTGTGCAGGCTACCGGGCCGATGATTTTGAAGAACTTCTTCAATATGCGGATCATATCGTGTTTAATTCACCATCGCAGCTCCTTCGTTTTGGTGCAAAGGCAAAAGTAGCAGGAAAGAGCGTCGGATTGCGGATCAATCCGGAATGTTCTACTCAGGAAGGACATGATATCTATGATCCCTGTGCTCCGGGAAGCCGTATGGGTACGACAAGAGCACAGTGGGATGAAGCATTTCAGAAAAATCCGGAACTTTTGGATTTACTCGATGGCCTTCACTTCCATACTCTCTGCGAGCAGGATTCCGATGATCTGGAGACAACTCTTGTTTCAGTAAAGAAGCATTTTGGTGATCTCGCTTCCAGAGTAAAGTGGATCAATTTTGGCGGCGGCCACCATATCACAAGACCAGGTTACGATATTGAAAGACTGGAACGTTGTATCCGGATGGTACAAGAGGAATGGAAGGCAGAGGTTTATCTTGAGCCCGGAGAAGCGTGGGCATTAAATGCAGGATTCTTGCTGACCAGCGTGTTGGATGTTCTGAAAAACGGAGAGACACAGATTGCAATCGTGGATGCCAGCGCAGCCTGTCACATGCCGGATGTACTGGAAATGCCTTATCTTCCGCCACTTTTGGGAACAGATGAGACAGAAGAGGGTGGAATCACTGTTCGCCTTGGAGGGTCGACCTGCCTGTCAGGAGATGTGATCGGAGAGTATAAATTCCGACAGCTTCCGGAATATGGAGATCTTCTGATGTTTGGAGACATGGCCATCTATACTACATGTAAAAATAACACCTTTAACGGAATGTCATTGCCGAATATCTGGCTCAGACATGCTGACAATACGATGCAGCAGCTTACAGAGTTTGGTTATATGGATTTTAAGGAAAGACTTGGAAGTCGTGAATAACGGCTTCCTTTTTTTATGTCGAGAGCATATCATCGGATTAAATATGTTGAAATGGAATATGTACGTCATAAATAGGAATACATCAATATCCCCCTACAGGGCTTATGGATGCCAGACCGTTTTGGTATCATTGAGTAAGTTAAGTTACCAAATAAAAAGCGAGGGAACAGATAATGAAAAAGGGGATTTTAACAATTGCCGGAATGCTTCTGACTGTATCACTGGTCAGCGCCGGAACCACAGTGCCTGTACTGGCAGATGAAGAAACAACACTGGTATACGGAAGCGGAGATTATACCAGAATCAACCCGGCCATGGACGAACATGGCGAGATCAATATTCTGATCTTTAATGGATTAACTGCACATGACGGAGACAATCAGGTAGTTCCGGGACTGGCAGAAAGCTGGAAATTTGATGATGCAACAAATACCTACACATTCCACATGGCAGAAGATGCTAAATGGCAGGATGGCGAACCTGTTACAGCAGACGATGTTAAATTTACGATCGAAGCTATCATGGATCCGGAAAATGGTTCTGAGAATGCACCAAACTACGAAGACGTAGAAGAGATCAACGTGGTTGATGACCATACAGTTGAATTCAAACTCGAGGACAAAAACGTTGCATTTCTTGACTATATGACAATGGCAGTTCTTCCTAAGCATCTGCTTGAGGGAGAGGATATGCAGACATCTGATTTCTTCCGTAACCCGGTTGGAACTGGCCCATACAAAATTGAATCCTGGGATGAAGGACAGGCTATCACACTTGCTAAAAATGATGATTACTTCAAAGGTGAGCCTTCTATCGATAAAATCGTATTTAAGATCGTACCAGATGACAATGCAAAAGCTCTTCAGTTAAAATCCGGAGAACTGGATCTGGCTCTTTTAACTCCAAAGGATGCAGCAGCTTTTGCCGGAGACGATGCTTATACATGTTATGATATGAAGACTGCTGATTATCGTGGAATCATGTTTAACTTTGGAAACGAATACTGGCAGAAAAACCGTGACCTGATCCCGGCAGTATGCTACGGACTTGACCGTCAGGCAATCATCGACGCAGTTATCCTGGGACAGGGAATGCCTGCTTATGGTCCTCTTCAGAGAAATACCTACAACTGTGAAGATGTTGAGCACTATGATTACAATCCGGAAAAATCAAAAGAAATCCTTGAAGCTGCCGGATGTGAAATGGGTGATGATGGATTCTACTACCGCGACGGCGAAAAAGTAGGTTTTGTGATCAGTGTAAGTGCCGGAGACCAGGTACGTATTGACATGGCTCAGATCGCAGCACAGGAACTGAGGGAAATCGGTATGGATGTATCTGTAGAAATCCCGGCACAGACAGACTGGGCAGGACAGATGGCATTCCTGATCGGATGGGGAAGCCCGTTTGATGCTGACGATCATACATATAAAGTATTCGGAACAGATAAGGGAGCAAACTACTCCAGCTACTCTAACGAGGAAGTTGACAAATATCTGACAGAAGCAAGACAGTCCGATGATCCGGAGGTTCGTAAAGAAGCTTATGCTAATTTCCAGAAAGCTCTTGCAGAGGATCCGGCTTATGCGATGATCTGCTATATTGATGCAAACTATGTTGCAGACAGCAATATTAAGGGGATCGATCCTGATACCATTATGGGACATCACGGAGTTGGTATTTTCTGGAATGTTGCAGACTGGACTATTGAATGAATAAAACGAGATAAGGGTTGTGACGGGGGCACGCGGAGTGCCCCCTTTTTACACGAGCGGAAAAAGGGTTGAAAATGGAACATTTATTAGAGGTCAAAAATCTTTCAGTCAGCATAGATGGTCCTTCGGGAGAGGTCCAGGCGGTAAGAGATGTCTCTTTTTCGTTAAAAAAGGGAGAAGTGCTGGCTATAGTTGGAGAATCCGGATGCGGAAAGAGTGTACTTTGCAAAAGTATCATGAAGCTTTTGCCGCCAAGGGCCAAGATAAAAGAGGGCAGTATCCATGTAAAGGGGCAGGATATTACCTGTTATCGGGAAAAAGAGATGCAGAAGCTTCGTGGAAGAATTTTTTCCATGATCTTTCAGGATCCTATGACTTCCCTGAATCCAACGATTAAAATTGGAAAACAGATTGCGGAAGCAGTGTTGATACATAATAAGAACTATACAAAAGAACAGGTAAACCAAAAGGTTCTGGAGCTTATGGAACTGGTTGGTATTTCGCATCCAAAGGAACGTTATCATCAGTATCCGTGGCAGTTCTCCGGCGGAATGCGTCAGAGATGCGTTATGGCGATTGCTCTGGCAGCAGATCCGGATATTTTATTCGCCGATGAGCCGACCACGGCACTGGATGTGACCATTCAGGCACAGATTCTGGATCTTCTGCGCGAAATCCAGATGAAGTTTGGAACAGCCACCATACTGGTATCCCATGATCTGGGAGTAGTTGCCCGTGTTGCGGACAGGGTAGCGGTAATGTATGCTGGCAAGATCGTGGAGATTGGCACAGCGGAGGAAGTCTATTATGATCCGCAGCATCCATATACCTGGGGCCTGATGAGATCACTTCCGGCATTTGCAAAAGGAAAAGAAAGCCTGTACACGATTCCTGGAATGCCGCCTACATTGATCAATCCACCTAAAGGGGATGCTTTTGCATGTCGAAATGAATATGCGCTGAACATTGATTATGAAGAAATGCCGCCTATGTTTAAGATCACAGACACGCATTATGCGGCAACCTGGCTGTTGGACCCAAGGGCACCACAGATCAAATCACCTATGGGAGGACAGTGCAGTGAGTAAAGAAGTATTATTAGATGTCAGGCATCTGAGCCAGCAGTTTCATCTGACGAAAAAGATCAAAGTAAAGGCTGTGGATGATGTCTCTTTCCAGATTCATAAAGGTGAGATCTTTGGGCTGGTAGGAGAATCCGGTTCCGGAAAATCTACCGTAGCCAGATGTCTGATGAATATCTATCAGCCGGCGCAGGGAGAAATCTGGTACAAAGATGTAAATATCTGTGACAAAAAAGAATTCAGAAAGAATAAAAAAATGCTTCAGACCAGACGACAGATGATCTTTCAGGATTCTGCCTCCAGTCTGAATCAGAAGATGAAGGTGTCAGATATTATTACGGAACCAATGAGAATCCAGCATATTACACCACCTCGAGGAAGCTATATAAAAGAAGCAGCCTTTCAGATGGAATATGTAGGACTTGAGAACAGTTTTCTGGATCGTTATCCATCCGAATTGTCCGGCGGTCAGAGACAGCGCGTGGCAATAGCCAGATCCTTATGTATGGAGCCGGAATTTCTGGTAGCGGATGAACCAATCGCTTCTCTGGATGTTTCCATACAGGCACAGATCGTGAACCTGTTCCGCCATCTGCAGGAGGAGCACGGATTTACATTCTTGTTTATTGCTCACGACCTGGCTATGGTTGAATATCTCTGTGACCGTGTTGGGGTAATGTATCATGGAAAACTGGTAGAACTGGCACCGTCGGAGGAATTGTATTCCAATCCGGTGCACCCTTATACAAAAACACTGCTGTCTGCAATTCCTGTGCCGGACCCGATCAGAGAAAGAAAAAGAGTCCTTCAGTATTATGATGGCGAAGGAATGGAAAACAGTGTGTGGACAGAAGTGTCACCAGGACATTTTGCAATGCTCCCGGCTGATGGAAAGGGGTGCAGCATATAATGAGACAAAAAAAGTTAGTCTACTATGGTAAAAAATGTCTGATATTCCTGATTTCAGTATTTATTCTGTCTGTTGCAGTGTTTTATGTAGCACGTCTGGCACCGGGAGATCCTCTGATTTCCTATTATGGTGACCGTACAGAAAAGATGAGCCCGGAAGAACGTGAATGGGCGATGGAAAAACTGGGACTGAACGAGCCAATTTCTGTGCAGTATGTGAAATGGGTAAAAAATGCTTTTCATGGAGAATTTGGTATTTCATTTAAATACAAACAGGATGTATTGGAAGTAATTGGCGGTCGTATTGGCAATACGCTTTTGCTGGGAGGAATCGGATTTGTCATTATGTTCGCGGGAGCATTGCTTCTGGGAATCCTGTGTGCCTGGTACGAAAACCGGCTGGCAGACCGGATTTTATGTAAACTGGGTACGATATCCAGCTGTATCCCGGAATTCTGGATGGCGTTGGTGCTGATCCTTATCTTCTCTGTAAATCTCAAGATCCTGCCAAGCAGTGGCGCATACAGTACCGGAAAGGCAGGAGATGTCGGAGACAGGGTGATTCATCTGATCATGCCATTGACGATCGTAGTTCTGGAGCATCTGTGGTACTACGCTTATATGATCCGAAATAAGATTCTTGAAGAGGTTCGTGCGGATTACGTGCTTTTGGCGAAGGCCAAGGGACTGGATAAGAAAAAGCTTATGTTCAGACACTGTGTTCGAAACGTAATGCCTGCTTACTTAAGCATCATGGCTATTGCAGTTCCGCATGTACTTGGCGGAACTTATGTTGTAGAAAGTGTATTTTCGTATCCTGGAATAGGAGCTCTGTCTTATGAGAGCGCCAGATACCGTGATTACAATCTGCTGATGCTGCTTTGTATGATGTCAGGAATCCTGGTTATTTTCTGTAATATCGTCAGTCAGACTATCAATGAACAGATTGATCCTCGTATGAAGGATGAAGTGATAACCGAGAAATCGGAGGTGGTGGAAGGATGACGAATCATTCATTTGAACTGGCAGGAATCAGAAAAACAGAAACTGTAATTTCAAAATCAAAGAAAAAGTGGTACGAAGGTAAACCAGTTGTTTCAGCAGTAATATTGATTCTTATCATCCTGGGCTGTCTGGGAGCAGAACTGATCATGACAAAGGATCCTGCTTATATGGATCTTCTTAATTATAATAAGGCTCCAAATGCGGAGTTCCTTTTTGGAACAGATACCATGGGAAGAGATATCTTTTCCATGATCTGGTATGGGGGAAGAATTTCAATTCTGATCGGTGGCCTGGCCACGGTAATCTCTACGTTTATTGCGGTGGTAGTTGGCGCCTTCAGTGGTGTGGCACCGGCGTGGCTTGATGAAATGATCATGCGATTTACAGAAGTTTTTTTGAGTATACCAACACTGCTTCTGATCATTTTACTGCAGGCTATCCTGGGAAATGCGAACATCCTCAGCCTGTCGTTTGTAATCGGCGTGACCAGCTGGACCAGTATTGCAAAAGTAGTACGTACCGAGGTTCGACAGATTCGAAACAGCGAGTACATCATCGCAGCAAAATGTATGGGAGCAGGGTTCTTCCGTGTTTTGTGGAAGCATCTGGTACCAAACTTCTTCTCATCGATCATGTTTATGGTAGTCATGAATGTAAGAACTGCAATGATCTCTGAGGCTACATTGAGCTTTATGGGAATTGGTCTTCCAATAGAAGTTATAACCTGGGGAAGTATGCTGTCTCTGTCAGATAAAGCACTGATGACAGGATCCTGGTGGATCATCCTGATCCCGGGACTTTTCCTGATCGCAACAGTACTTTGCCTGACAAATATAGGAAATGTCTGCAGAGAGCAGACAAACAGAAAAGAGAGTAATTTCTGATAAGAAAATATTGAGTAAGAAAACACGAGACCGCCATTGGCGGTCTTGTTGTGGTTTAACATACAAACAAAAGCATTTTTTCGGGCTTTATGGGAAATCTATAGGAAGAAAGTATCTACAATGGCAATTTTTCTGGTGTTGCAGATACAATTTATTGGGAGAAAGTATCTACAATAGTGATTTTAGGTTATTGCGGATGAATTTTATTGTAAGAAGGTATCTTTAAATCGAGAATTATATTAGTCAAGATGAATTTATATGTGATAATAAGTTTAATAGTATCTTAAAGTCTAAATAAATGTAAATTGAAGATGTAATCGGTTGTAAAAAAGTATCCTCGGATATAGAATTACATAAAGAGAAGATATATTAGTGTCCTAAATGTATCTGTGATAACTGAAAAAAAGAAAATTAAGATGCATTAGATGATAAAAATACATCTGTAATAGTGGGAGTAGAATAGTGGAGGATGCAAAATGAAAGAAGAAGCTAAGGGCAAAGGAGATGTATTACGAAAGCTGTTTTTTTCATGTTTATATCTCAGCACATTTACATTTGGCGGCGGTTATGTGATCGTGACGCTGATGAAAAAGAAATTTGTGGATGATTATCATTGGATTGACGAGAATGAAATGCTGGATCTGGTTGCAATTGCCCAATCTTCACCAGGGCCGATTGCAGTAAATGGTGCAATTGTTGTTGGCTATAAACTGGCGGGGATTTTGGGGGCTATGACTGCAATCCTGGGAACGATCATTCCGCCGTTCCTGATCATTTCGGTGATATCAGTCGGATATCATTCATTTAGGGACAGCTATATTATCAGTCAGATACTTGAAGGAATGCAGGCAGGTGTTGGAGCGGTGATCGCATCTGTGGTTTATGAAATGGGTGCGGGGATTGTGCAGGAAAAAGACAGGATTTCTTTACTGATCATGGCCGGAGCATTTGCCGGGTCCTGTATATTTAACATCAATGTTGTATATATAATCATTGCCTGTGGAATGATCGGCGTGATCCGAACTTTCCTTTCAAAGAAGGGAGGAGAGAAATGATCTATTTATATTTGTTTGTAAGTTTTTTGCAGGTGGGAATGTTCAGCTTTGGGGGTGGATATGCGGCAATGCCGCTGATACAGGAACAGGTGGTGACGATTCATCACTGGCTGGATATATCAGAATTTACAGATCTGGTCACAATCTCTCAGATGACTCCGGGTCCAATCTCAATTAATGCTGCGACTTTTGTTGGAATCAAAGTTGCTGGGATTCCGGGAGCAGTTGTAGCTACAGGTGGATGTATCCTGCCATCCTGTGTGGTCGTTATAATCATTGCGAAAGTATATTTGAAGTATAGAAAGATGGGAATGCTGCAGGGAATATTGAATGCTTTAAGACCGGCAGTCATAGCGATGATCGCTTCAGCAGGTATATCAATTTTAATAACCGCATTCTGGGGGAATGCAGTTATTAAGTTGATAAATACAAATTGGAGCCTGGTGATAATTTTTGTGATATGTTTTATACTTTTGCAAAAATTTAAGAAGAATCCCATAGGGGTTATGGTTTTGGCGGGGATTATGAAACTGGGTCTTTCACTAATAAAAAAATGATTCAAGAATGCCAAAAGGCATTCTTGAATCTGTGAATTCAGTCAGCGTTTGTGCTGGTGCCCTGTTCAAAAATGGCAACCGCTTTTTCATTTGGTGCAGAAGTAAGTTTTGCAACAATAATAGCTACTACAAGGCTTCCAAAGAATCCCGGAACAATTTCAAAGATACCCGTGGAAGCGGTCATACCAGTTAACAGCCAGCCCAGATCGATTACAAATCCGGAGATGACATCGGCTACAGCACCCTGATAATTAAATCGTTTCCAGAACAGAGACAGCAGGATGGTAGGTCCGAAGGAGGCACCAAAGGCACCCCATGCATTTTCGACCATATCCATGATAGCCTGTGCACCGCTGCCCTTGGAATTAGCAATTGCAAAAGCAATCAGTGGGAGAACAAGTACACGTCCTACGAACAGAGTCTCTTTCTCGGTTGCTTTTTTGCGGAAGAAAGGCTTGTACAGGTCAGCAGTGAAGGAACTGGAGGCAACTAATAACTGGGAGTCTGCTGTAGAAATAGAGGCAGCAATAATTGCAGCCAGCAGCAGTCCGCAGATACCAGTCGGGAAGAATCTACGTGCCATTGCAATGAAGACGAGCTTCTGATTTCCCTGAGTAAGCAGTTCAGCACCCATGACCATTCTTCCGAAATAAGCGATCATTACAGCGGAAAATAATGAAATGATTACCCATACGATCGCAACAATCGAAGATTTTTTAATCATGGAAGGTTTTTCAATGGACATGAAACGAACCAGGATATGTGGCATACCGAAGTATCCGAGTCCCCATCCGAGACCGCTGAGGATGTCCTGCCAGCTTGTATTGAAAATACCGCCGCCGAATGCACACTGTGTCACAGTTCCTGTGGCTGCATCAGTATATTCATATACAGTGGTAAAGAATCAGGATTTGCGGTAATACAGATAAGAATAGATCGCTGGCAAAAGGCAGGGAACGATTGCAGCGGCAAGCAGTATCCACATGTTTTGCAGTGGTGAGGTAAGGATCATAATGATTCCTCCGATTACCATGCATTTTCCACCGAAGCGATGAGTGTGATACCAGTTATCAGGATCATTTAATGTCCATGGAATACGAAAACCAATCGTATAGTTTGGCTTTACTGTAGGGAGAAAATTTCCAAGAACAAGATAAAGAACTCCAATGAGGATCCCACATAGATAAGACATATCAAAATCATATCCTAAACTGTATCCGTAGATTACAGTGGAGACAAACAAGGAAACCAACGGGCAGATCCATAATAGAACCCTGAATATTTTTTTATTAATATCTTTTGATTTGGGATCAATGTTTGTTGCGACCACACATACTAAATGAACTGCCAGCAGAATCAGAGGCAGGCCAAATACTGCAAAGGCTTTGGATGAATATCCGTCCGGCTGATTGTTTAGTCCAAAATGTGTTGCAACAGAATCTGGTAATTGATTCCACAAAAACAGACCAATAAAGACTGGAAGCAGTGTTATAACGGATGTAAGTAAAAGTAATTTTTTATTTTGTCTGATCATAATCATTCCCTCCTTTTAATTCACTGATCCATAAGAGGATTTCCTCGAGTACGGTAGCATTGAGTTCGTAATAGATAAATTTTCCTTCTCGTTCGTTACGAATCAGATCTGCATCTTTTAAAACAGACAGATGACGAGAAATGGCGGCACCGGAAATAGAAAAATGATTGCTGATCTCGCCGGCTGATAATCGAGACTGTTTGAGAAGGTTAAGTATTTCACGTCTTGTAGGATCGGCAAGGGCGTGAAGAGTGTCCTGCATACCCAAAGTCATTCCCCCCTTCATTTAATATTTAACTTAAATGTTAAATGAATTATAACACAACATTTCTTGTTGTCAAGAGTTCCCCGGTTTATTCTGATGTTTGTGGAAAAGTGTACAAAAACGGGATAGAATTATATGGAAAAGCGGAAAAACTTATGAAGCAGGAACCGATAAGACATTTTCCCTGGATACTCTTCCTCAGGAATATACAGCATATGGAAATGGTGACTATCGTGTCAATGGTCTTGAGACAGAGCAGGCGGACGGAAGTGACACTGCAAACCTGAAGTATGAATGCTATGAGATCTCAAAAGGCAAATACAGCCTCAAGGGACTTCCGGAAATGTTTGCAAAGGAAGATGAGGCAGAAACACTCGAAATTGTTCTGAAAGACCATGCCAGCGGATTACGTGCTCATCTTCTTTATGGTGTATTTCCACAGCTTGATGTGATCACAAGAGCAGTACGTCTGGAAAATACAGGTACCGCACCGGTCACAGTAAAAAAAGCAATGTCTATGGAGATGGACTATGAATACAGAGAACTGGATGCGGTTCATTTTTATGGAAAACATAATATGGAACGTCAGATGGAAAGAACGCATCTAGGTCATGGAAACTGGTCCGTAGGAAGTATCCGCGGTACCTCCTGCCATTACCACTGACAACAGGCGATTACCAGCCGATCAAATTTACATTCAGGGCAGTTGAAAAATAAGTTGAAACGCAAAAAAGAATGTGCGAAAGAAGCCGGAATGCCGGCAGAAGTGGCAGATGAAAAAGATGTGGAAGGCTGCATAGAATTGATTGCACAATTCCTTGCAAAGTGTGTATAATAGGGGTGGGAAACCAGTAAAAAGTGTAACAATAGAAACGTAGAAAGGAGAATCTCAATGGCAAAAATCTTAATCAGCCCTTCCAAATATGTGCAGGGCGCAGGAGAAATGAAAAACATCGGCAAATATGCCGCAGCAGCAGGAAAAAAAGCACTGGTTCTGATCAGCCAGGGTGGTTATAAGAGAATCGGCAAAATGATCGAAGATAGTTTTGCTGAAAATAACTGTGAACTTGTTTTTGATTATTTCAATGGTGAATGCAGCACCAATGAAATCGACAGACTGCTGAAAGTAGTTAAAGACAAAGGTTGTGATCTTACAATTGGTATTGGCGGCGGCAAGATTTTTGATACAGCGAAAGCTGTTGCGCATTATGCCGGAACACAGGTGTTCATCTGTCCGACGATCGCGTCCACAGATGCTCCTTGCAGTGCTTTGTCTGTAATCTATACGGATGAGGGCGTTTTTGAAAAATATTTATTCCTTCCGGCTAATCCAAATCTTGTTATGATGGATACAGAGATCATTGCAAAATCTCCAGTCAGACTTACGGTAGCCGGTATGGGAGATGCGCTTGCAACTTATTTTGAGGCAAGAGCATGCCAGAGAAGTGAAGCAACTTCCTGCGCAGGTGGAAATACAACAGGTGCTGCAATGGCACTGGCAGAACTCTGCTTTGATACCCTGATGGAAGAAGGCGTGAAAGCTAAAATCGCTCTGGAGGCTGGTGTATGTACTCCGGCAGTGGAAAAGATCATTGAGGCAAATACTCTGCTTTCCGGAATTGGATTTGAAAGTGCTGGACTTGCAGGAGCTCATGCAATCCACAATGGTCTGACAGTACTGGAAGAATGCCATCATATGTATCATGGTGAAAAGGTTGCATTTGGAACCCTGGCACAGCTAGTACTGGAAAATGTCCCACATGAAGAATTGGAAGAAATTATTATGTGGTGTATAGAAGTGGGACTTCCGGTTACACTTGAAGAACTTGGAGCAGGTAACGTAACAGATGAGCAGCTTATGGAAGTTGCAAAGGCTGCAAGTGCAGAAGGTGATACTCTCCAGAATATGCCATTTACAGTTACACCGGAGAGTGTATTTGCAGCGATCAAGGCAGCAGACGCATATGGCAGATATTATCTAGGAGAAGAATAAGCGGAGTATAATGTTTTTTATACAAAAGTGACTTTACAAATCCATCCGGAAAAGGTAAGATTCTTTTATAAAATACTTTATAAAAGGAAACTTTGAGATGGCTGGAACGGAAAAGAAAAACAGTACAAAATTTCAAATTATCAATTATATTATAAATCATAAGGCAACGTCTAAAGTGGAATTGTCCAGAAATCTGAATCTCAGTATGCCAACGGTCTTGTCTAATGTAAATGAGCTGCTTGCCAGTGGAATTGTAGTTGAAATGGGAGAGTATGAATCTACAGGCGGACGAAAAGCAAAAATGATCAGTATAAATCCTGCTTATCGTTATGCAGTTGGAATTAGAATTACTGCAAAACATGTAGGGTTTGTGCTTGTAAATCTGAAATCCGAAATTGAAAAGTATGAAAGAATCCGGCTGGAATTTTCAACAGAAGCTTCTTATTATTCACGGCTCAGAGAAGAACTGCATCATTTTCTTGCAGATGTAGAAAATCAGGACAGAATTCTTGGAATTGGTATTTCTGTTCCGGGAATTATAAAGCCAGGTGATGGAATACTGATCAAATCACATGCGCTTCAATTAGAAAACTATAGTCTTGGTTTTCTTGAGCAGACATTCTCGCTTCCTGTATATTTTGTGAACGATGCAAATGCAGCAATGATGGCAGAAGATTTAGACAGATATAAAAATGCACTGTATCTGTCTCTGAATAATACTCTTGGTGGAGCATTTTGTATTGATGGAAAATTAATACAGGGAGAGAATCAGAAAGCCGGTGAATTTGGGCATATGATTCTGGTCCCGGAAGGAAAGCAATGTTATTGCGGAAAGCTGGGATGTGCGGATGCTTATTGTGCAGCGAGTGCATTGACAGATGAAACATGCCAGACGCTGGAACAGTTTATGAAGAGTTTGGAAAATAAGGAAACCAAAGCAGAAGACCTTTGGCAGGAATATTTGAAAAATCTGGCAATTTTGATATCAAATTTACGAATGGCGTATGATATGGATATTATTCTTGGAGGTGAAGTTGGAGGATATCTTACAGAGTATATGATTCCATTAGGAGAAAAAGTAATGGAATATAATGGTTTCGACCATGATGTGAGATATCTGAAAATGTGTTCTTACAAGAGAGAGGCATCTGCAGTGGGGGCGGCAAAGCATTTCCTGCAGGAATTTATAAAAAATATGTAATTATGATGTCAGCATCATAAATTTAAAATCCAGAGAGAAAACACAGAAAAGAGTGTTTTCTTTCTGGATTTTTGTTTTGTTGAAAATTACTTCTTAATATTGTAGTAAAAATGCATAAAATCAACGGAACAAACTTGTGCAATAGGCAGAAGTGAATAAAAGGATATTGACAAATACTGGCAAGTGAATAATAATGTAATTACTTTAATAAAACGTTTAATAAAAGACAATAAAAAAAGGAGGAATTAATTATGTTACAGCAGGTAATGACAAATCCAGGAGAAATTATTTTTAGAGAAGTTCCGGTTCCGGAAATAAAAGATGATCAGGTATTAGTCAAGATCATGAACATTGGAATCTGTGGATCGGATATTCATGTATATCATGGAAAACATCCATTTACCAAATATCCGGTCACGCAGGGACATGAAGTATCAGGAGAAATCGTAAAAGTAGGAAAAGATGCTTCAGGTTTACGTGAGGGACAGAAAGTAACAATTGAACCGCAGGTTTATTGCGGACACTGCTATCCATGTCGTCACGGAAAATACAATCTTTGCGAAGAATTGAAAGTTATGGGATTCCAGACAACAGGAACTGCTTCGGAGTATTTTGCAGTAGATGCATCCAAGGTAACACCGATTCCGGAAGAGATGTCTTATGAAGAAGGTGCAATGATCGAGCCTCTTGCTGTAGCTGTACATGCTGTGAAGCAGATGGGCGATGTAAAAGGAATGAACATTGCAGTTCTTGGTGCTGGTCCGATTGGAAATCTGGTTGCACAGGCTGCGAAAGGGATGGGAGCAGCAAAGGTTATGATTACTGATGTCAGTGATCTTCGCCTGGATAAAGCGAAGGAATGCGGCATTGATGTATGTGTAAATACAAAAGAGAAAGATTTCGGGGAGGCAATGGTTGAAGCATTTGGACCGGATAAAGCGGATGTGATCTATGATTGTGCAGGAAATAATATCACAATGGGACAGGCTATCAAATATGCAAGAAAAGGAAGCGTGATTGTTCTGGTAGCTGTATTTGCAGGCATGGCATCAATTGATCTTGCAGTCGCAAATGATCATGAACTGGATATCAAGAGTACTATGATGTATCGTCATGATGATTATATCGACGGAATCACACTTGTAAATGATGGGAAGGTGCATTTAAGACCTTTGATCTCCAAAACATTTGCATTTAAGGATTATCTGAAGGCATATCAGTATATTGATGACAACCGCGAGACTACCATGAAAGTTATCATTAACGTTCAGGAAAAATAGAATTCCAACAACATTCTGACAGGGAGGAAGATATGGGGAACGAAAGTAATAATGGGAAAGTGCCACTGATCAGTAAGATCGCATATGGATTTGGAGATGTAGGCTGTAATTTCAGCTGGATGTTTGTCAGTAATTTTCTGATGATCTTTTATACAGACGTGTTTGGAATCAGTATGGCTGCAGTGTCAGCCCTGATGCTCTTTTCAAGATTCTGGGATGCGATCAATGATCCAATCGTAGGCGGTCTGACAGATAAGACTCATACAAGATGGGGCAGATATCGCCCATGGCTTCTTGTAGCTGCGCCTATTACAGCGATTCTTCTGGTGCTTTCTTTTTGGGCACACCCGGATTGGTCAAATACAGCGAAGATTATCTATATGGTGATTACCTATTGCCTGCTGGTATTAGGTTATACCTGTGTAAATATTCCATATGGAACACTCTGTGGTGCTATGACACAGGATATTGATGAGCGTGCCAAGATTAATACTTCCCGTTCTGTGTCAGCAATGATTGCGATAGGAATCATCAATATTGTGACAGTGCCGCTGATCAGTAAGCTGGGAAGCAGCAGTGCAAAGAATGGTTATTTGTTTGTTGCAATTATTTATGGATGTATCTTTGCTGCCTGTCATTTCTTCTGTTTCGCAAAGACAAAAGAACAGGTAGCAATTCCTGAGAAAGAAAAAATCTCAATAAAAGTACAGTTGAAAGCAGTTATGCAGAACAAACCATATCTTCTGGCTTTGGTTGGACAGGTGTTGTTTGGATTTACATTATATGGAAGAAATGCAGATATTTTATATTATTTTACTTATGTAGAGGGAAATGCTTCTTATTATACAACATATTCTATGTGTATTATCATTCCGTCCATTATTGGTGCAGCATGCTTTCAGCCAGTATTTCGGAAGCTGAATAATAAAGGAAGAACTGCATCGATCTTTGCACTGCTCACAGGTATTGCAATGCTGGCAATGTACTTCTTCAATGTAAAAGAATCACCAGTTGCATTTTATGCGCTCGCCGGGATTACACAGTTCTTTTTCTCTGGGTTTAATACAGCAATTTATGCAATTATTCCGGATTGTGTGGAATATGGCGAATGGAAGACGGGACTTAGAAATGATGGATTCCAGTATGCTTTTGTTTCTCTTGGAAATAAAATCGGAATGGCGATTGGCACAGCGCTTCTCGCAGCATTGCTTGGAAAATATGGTTATGTAGCAAACCAGGCACAGAATCCGGAAGTAATCGCAATCATGAAACATGCATTCTCGACAATTCCGGGAATCCTGTGGATCGTTACGGCAATTGTTTTATTCTTTTATCGATTAAACAAAAAACGCTATAACGAAATCGTAGAAGATTTGAAAAAAGGAAAAAGTCATAGTAATAATGCCTAAAAACAGAAGGCTCATTTTAGTAAAAATCACTTTTGAAAGAAAAAGAATATTGAGGATATAAATCCATGTGGAGGAGAACAATACAGTAAAAAAACATTGATCGAGGCAGAAGCAGCCAGCCCGGAAGCTTATGTAAAAGAAAACGGAAGATTTCCTATCTTGGAAACCACAAGTAACGAGAATGGAGACGTTGTAATAGTAACAGGTGATAATAACGGCTCTTTTGTACGATATACATTTACGGAATAAAAGTGCCGGTAAAATATAATATTTGCAATGAAAAAGTGTGTAGCCTGTGAGCGTAAGTCCAGCTTATAAGACAGGGTGTGCACTTTTTTTGTGCCAGAAAAGAGAGGAGTAAAACAAAATGGCGGAAAGTAACAAAATGAAGGATATGCCGGTGAATAAGCTGATGATCCAGATGGGAATCCCGATGATCTTATCCATGGCATTGCAGGCGGTCTATAACATTGTAGACAGCGCATTTGTGGGAAATATGAGAGAGGGCAGTGAAGCGGCATTAAATGCTTTGACACTGGTATTTCCGGTTCAGATGCTTATGGTGGCAGTTGGGATATGATAGATGTGAGAAGATAATTATGGAATGTATTTGATTTGTTTGGATTAGCAAACTTTTGGGTGACAAACGTAACTTTCCGTGATATCATTAAAAACATATAAACGAAAATGACTTTTGCAGAAGCAGGAGAACAGTTCGAATATATACCTATACATATATATCGATTGTTCTCTTTTTTGGTTTTTTATATATTAGTGTGGTGAAGTTTTGCTCACACATAGTGAGATACTGGGATGCTATAAAATTACCTCTTTGTGAAAGCTGTAATAGAAAATAATTGGCAAAGCAGACGAAAGTCTGTGACGCAAAGCTATAGGGCCTGTAAAATGGCAGCCAGTTGCATAAGATGATGATGTGCACTGTCTGTCTGACAGTGCTTTTTTTGAGGAATGACTTATCGGTGGCGGCGGGGGGGCACCGAACCGCAGGTCACTGAAGTGTGATAAATGGTAAAGAAGCTGATATGAGAAAAAAAGCAAAATAACAGTAAGGATGGAAGGAAAATGAAAGGAAAAAGAGGGATCGCAGGCATTCTGCTTGTGGGAATTTTGGCGGTCACCCTGACAGGGTGTAAAAACACAGACAGCAGTAAAAAAGAAACCGAAAAGCCGGTCATCACGCTCGGCAGAGATAACTATCCACCATACAATTATCTGAATGAGGATGGTGTACCGACGGGTATAGATGTAGAACTGGCTACAGAAGCTTTCAAAAGAATGGGATATCAGGTGGACGTTGTCCAGATTGACTGGGAGGAGAAAAAAGAACTGGTGGAGAGCGGAGAAATTGATTGTATCATGGGCTGCTTTTCCATGGAAGGGCGTCTTGATGATTACCGCTGGGCAGGACCATACATAGCAAGCCGCCAAGTGGTTGCTGTAAATGAGAACAGTGACATTTATAAACTAAGTGACCTGGAAGGAAAGAACCTGGCTGTTCAGTCCACAACCAAACCGGAAGGCATCTTTCTGAATCGGACGGATGAGAGAATTCCCAAACTGGAAAATCTGATCAGCCTTGGACACAGAGAGCTGATCTATACGTTTCTTGCGAAAGGATATGTAGATGCAGTTGCCGCACATGAGGAATCTATTGTCCAGTATATGAAAGATTATGATGCAAGCTTCCGTATCCTGGAAGAACCACTGATGCTTACCGGAATAGGTGTTGCTTTTGCCAAAGATGATGACAGAGGAATCTGTGAGCAGATGGAACAGACGCTGGAAGAAATGCGTCAGGATGGCACGAGCTTGAAAATCGTTGAAAAATATCTGGATGATCCCCAGAAGTATCTGGAGGTGGATGATCTTGGATATTGAGAGAAAGAAAAAAGAAAAACGAATCCAGCTGGTCGGCGGTCTGATTGGAATCTGTGTGGCTACAGTCGCACTGTTTTATTTCTTTTATGCGGAAAAGGCAGAAGCAGAGAAAAGAATGGTGGAGATTGTAAACTATGTCAAAGTGCAGTGCTCCACCTATACCCATTATAATGAATCTTCGGAATCCAAAAGTCTTCTTCGGGCGATTGAAAGTGCCAGACAAATGAGTACAAATATCGACATGGAAACAGAAAACGGTGGTCAGCTGAGCCAGGAGTTCCTGAAAGGAAACCTGCAGACTCTCTGGGTGGATGGTATCATTGTACTGAATGCAGAAGGAAAGACGGACTGTGAATACAGCACGGATGAATCTCTGACCGATGAGATTACGGAATACCTGCAAAAAAATATTATTATAGATTTTGCCGGATATGAAGAAAGATCTTATTCGGAACGATTTACCAGAGAAGACGGGTCACGTATCGACATTGCAGCCTGTGCCAGAAAAGATGCACCGGGGATTGTTGCAATCTACTATTATACATCTCCCGAATTTGTCAGAAACTATACCCTGACGATACAGGGCCTTTTAAACGGCTATAGTGTCCAGAAAGATGGAACAATTATTGTTGCAGACAACGGGACAGTTGTTGCCAGCAATGATGAGAGTCTGTTGGGGCAGAATACAGCCGACAACGAAGTTGTTCAGGCAATGAAAAAGCATACAGACAGTCAGCACATTTTTCACTTGAAAAACGAAGGAACCGGATGTTATGGAATTATGCTGAAGCAGCGTGATTATTATATTTATGCATATCTTCCGGATACGGAAGTATTTCATAATCTTCCATTAAGTGTGATAAGCATTATTTTTCTTTATTTTCTGATATTCAGTATATTCTGGCTCTGGACATATAAAACCAATCTGACACACCAGAAGCTGGAACAGGAAAAAGATGAAAAATATAAAGCAGAACTTCTGATAGCTGCAAAAAAGGCAGAAGCCGCCAATGAGGCAAAAACCGAGTTTCTACAGCGAATGAGCCATGATATCCGGACTCCGATCAATGGAATCTGCGGCATGGTAAATATGGCAGATCATTATGCCGATGATATAGAAAAGCAGAAGGAATACAGGACAAAGGTGAAAGAGGCATCCAATCTGTTGCTGGAGCTGGTAAATGAAGTTCTGGATATGAGTAAGCTTGAGTCAGGCGAAGTCGTTCTGGAAGAGGTTCCATTTAATCTGATCAAAATCTCTGAGGAAGTGCTTGTTGTGATCGAACAGATTGCTGCAGAACAGAATATCCGGATTGTATGGGAGAAAAAAGAAATCACACACCGGGATCTTATTGGAAGTCCAAGGTATGTGAAACGTGTGATGATGAATATTCTGTCGAATGCGGTGAAATATAACAGAGAAAACGGACAGATTTATATCAGCTGTATGGAAATTTCATCCGAACAGCCAGAAACGACGACAATGGAATTTGTCTGTCGGGACACAGGAATCGGAATGACTGAGGAGTTTCAGAAATGTGTGTTTGAACCATTTGCACAGGAACACACAGGAAGCCGCACAAAATTTGCGGGAACAGGACTGGGAATGCCAATTTCAAAGAAGCTGGTCGAGAAAATGGGTGGAACCATTACCTTTGAAAGTGAAGAAGGCGCAGGAACTACCTTTGTGATCCGGGTTCCGTTCCGGATTGATACAGACAGGGAAAGCAAAGCTGAAACTGAGGCAAAGACAGAAGCTTCCATCCGCGGACTGCATATTCTTCTGGCAGAAGACAATGAACTGAATATGGAAATTGCAGAGTTTATGCTTCAGAATGAAGGCGCAGTTGTGACAAAAACATGGAATGGACAGGAAGCTGTTGAGATATTTGAAAAAAGCAGGCCTGACGAATTTGATGTGATTCTTATGGATATCATGATGCCGGTCAAGAATGGTTATGAAGCAGCGAAGATGATCCGCTCTATGGACAGAGAGGATGCAAAGACGATACCGATCATTGCAATGACAGCAAATGCGTTCACGGAGGACAGAATAAAAGCAAAAGAAGCAGGAATGGATGAACATATCTCTAAGCCTATTGATATGAAACTACTGGTAAAGATAATTCATGAATTGGTGTACTAGTGGGAAACAATCTCAGAGGGGGGATTCGTAATGAAAAAGAAAAAATGGAACAGAGTGCTGGCTGTACTTTTAATGATGGTGATGAGCATATCACTTCTTTCAGGCTGTGGCGGTAAAAGTACGGAAAAAGAAGATGCAGAAACAATCACGGTGTACTTATGGAGCACAAACCTGTATGAAAAATATGCACCATACATCCAGGAGCAGCTTCCGGACATCAATGTTGAATTTGTCGTAGGTAATAACGATCTGGATTTCTACAAATTTCTGAAGAAAAACGGTGGACTGCCGGATATTATAACCTGCTGTCGTTTTTCACTGCATGATGCGAGTCCACTGAAAGACAGTCTGATGGATCTCTCCACAACCAATGTGGCAGGTGCTGTCTATGATACCTACCTCAGCAATTTTATGAATGAGGATGGAAGCGTAAACTGGCTTCCGGTGTGTGCGGATGCGCATGGTTTTGTAGTGAACAAAGATCTTTTTGAAAAGTATGATATCCCTCTTCCAACAGATTATGAAAGCTTTGTCTCTGCCTGCCAGGCATTTGACAAAGTGGGGATTCGTGGGTTTACAGCAGATTATTATTATGATTATACCTGTATGGAAACACTGCAAGGTCTGTCAGCATCAGAACTGTCTTCCGTGGACGGACGAAAGTGGCGTACTGCCTACAGTGATCCAGATAATACAAAGAGAGAAGGTCTGGACAGTACTGTCTGGCCAAAGGCTTTTGAACGTATGGAGCAGTTCATCCAGGATACCGGTCTGAGTCAGGATGATCTGGATATGAATTATGATGATATAGTTGAGATGTATCAAAGTGGCAAGCTTGCCATGTACTTTGGAACCTCTGCCGGTGTAAAAATGTTTCAGGATCAGGGCATTAACACAACTTTTCTTCCATTCTTTCAGGAGAACGGTGAAAAGTGGCTGATGACTACGCCATACTTCCAGGTGGCTTTAAACCGCGATTTGACACAGGATGAGACACGTCGAAAGAAGGCAATGAAGGTGCTGAGCACAATGCTTTCAGAGGATGCGCAGGAGCGGATCATTAGTGATGGACAGGATCTGTTAAGCTACAGTCAGGATGTGGATATGCAGCTTACGGAATATCTGAAAGATGTGAAATCCGTGATCGAAGAAAATCATATGTATATCCGCATTGCATCAAATGACTTTTTCTCCGTTTCCAAGGATGTGGTTTCAAAGATGATCTCAGGAGAGTACGATGCAGAGCAGGCATATCAGTCGTTTAATTCTCAGCTTCTTGAGGAAGAAGCTATTTCGGAGAATATCGTGTTGGATTCGCAGAAATCCTATTCCAATCGTTTTCATAGCAGTGGGGGCAATGCGGCATATTCAGTTATGGCAAACACTCTGCGCGGCATTTATGGATCAGATGTGCTGATCGCAACTGGAAACAGCTTTACGGGAAACGTGCTGAAAGCTGGATATACTGAAAAAATGGCAGGCGACATGATCATGCCAAACAGTCTGTCGGCTTACAGCAGCAAGATGAGTGGAGCTGAACTGAAAGAGACGGTTAAAAATTTTGTAGAAGGCTATGAGGGCGGATTTATTCCGTTTAACCGAGGCTCATTGCCTGTGTTCAGCGGTATTTCCGTGGAAATCAAAGAAACAGATGATGGCTATACATTGAGCAACGTTACAATGGATGGAAAAAAAGTTCAGGACAATGATACTTTTACAGTAACCTGTCTTGCAATACCAAAACACATGGAAGCTTATCCCACAGATGAAAACATTGTATTTGATGGAGGAGATATTTCTGTGGATGATACATGGACAGCATATGTTTCAGATGGTGATGCCATTCTTGCAGAGCCAGAAGACTACATGACTCTGAGGTGAGAAGAATGGATATTAGGAAACATAGTAAAGACAGAAAGAAATCTGTCATGAGAAAACGATTAAAGATAGCTGTCTTTATAGCTGGTTTTGTGTGCATTGCTTTGATGGTTTTCCGATATTTTGGATTTGTGTCGAAAACTGTTTATGAGGAAAGTGTTTCTCATCTGACGGAAGTTTTTCATCAGTCTGATAATATGCTGAGGGAACTGACAGAGAAAAACCTGACCTATCTTCATATGTGGGGAGAGAATCTGCAGAATACATCCAGTGAAGATGAAATTCGTGATTATATAAAGAAAGCGCAGGAGGATACCGGCTTTTTGGAATTCTTTTTTCTGTCAGCCGACGGGAACTATAAGATGCCAACAGGGGAAACCGGGTACCTTGGATTACAGGAAAATATTGAAGAGGAGATCCGGCAGGGAAATGATGTTATTGCGAATGCATCAGTTCCCGGAAAATCTCAGCTGCTTGTTTTTGCCACTCCTAAGGCTCACGGAACTTATCAGGGATTTGAATATGATGCCATAGCCATTGCTTATGAAAACTCTGATATCGTAGATGTACTGGATATTTCTGCTTTCGATGGAAATGCCCAGAGTTTTGTTGTTCATCCGAATGGCCGTGTTGTGGTCGATCATTCTTCTGAAACATGGGGGAATGTGTATAATTTTTTCGGTGTTCTGAGAGAGCATTCTGATATGTCTGAAAAAGAGGTCAATGAACTTTCAGAGAAGTTTAAAGCAGGACGTACCGACGCGATGCTGCTGGATCTGGATGGAAGAAACTATTATCTGGTCTATGAAAAATCGGATATCCAGGACTGGATATTTTTGGGACTTGTCCAGGCGGATATCGTCAATGCCAGTATGAACAGTCTGCAGCGTAGTACAATGCTTCTTGTTGGTGTGGTGGTGCTCTGTATTGCTGCTTTTCTTATCAGTCTTATTATTCAAACAAACAGAACCAATCTCAGAAGAAAGGATACGGAGATCCTGTACCGTGATGAGCTGTTCCAAAAGCTTTCAATGAACGTGGATGACGTCTTTCTGATGTTGGATGCCAAAACATATCAGGCAGATTACGTCAGTCCAAATGCGGAAAAGCTGCTGGGGATTACGGCAGAGCAGATTCGTAAAGATATTCGTGTTCTGGGAAAACTGCATCCGGCAGAACATGAAGATCTAGAGAAGAATTATCTGGAGGAAATCCAGGTTCATGAACAGAGGGAAGGGGATTTTAAATATGTTCATCTGAAGACAGGGGAAAAACGCTGGTTCCATAATATTGCAATGGGCAGTGAGGTAAACGGGAAAAAGAAATATATCCTGGTTATGTCAGACCGTACCTCTGACTGGAAAATGAACCAGGCACTTTCTGAGGCAGTACGTGCGGCAGAGACAGCAAACAAGGCAAAGAGTACTTTCCTTTCCAACATGTCTCACGATATCCGGACACCAATGAATGCGATCATCGGTTTTACCACACTGGCAGTAAGCAATATTGATGATAAAAAAAGGGTTCAGGATTATCTGGGTAAGATACTTTCATCCAGCAACCATCTGCTCTCACTGATCAACGATATACTGGATATGAGCCGGATTGAGAGTGGAAAGATCCATCTGGAAGAAACGGAGGTCAGTCTGTCGGAGGTGCTTCATGACCTGAAGACGATCATCAGTGGTCAGATCCATGCAAAGCAGCTGGAACTTTATATGGATGTAATGGATGTTACAAATGAGGATGTCTATTGTGATAAGACGCGGCTGAACCAGGTGCTGCTGAATCTTTTGTCCAATGCAGTTAAGTTTACACCTGCAGGAGGAACCGTTTCTGTTCGGATCAGACAGTGTCATGGAACACAGAAAGGCAGTGAGCTGTACGAAATCCGGGTTAAGGATAATGGAATCGGTATGAGTCAGGAATTTGTACAGAAGATTTTTTCTCCTTTTGAGAGGGAGCGTACTTCCACAGTCAGCAGGACTCAGGGTACAGGACTTGGAATGGCCATTACCAAGAATATTGTGGATATGATGGGCGGTACTATTGAGGTTCAGACAGAGCAGGACAAAGGCACCGAATTTATAGTCCGTCTGCCATTTCGAACTCAGCCTGAGCATCAACGCACAGAGAAGATCGCAGAACTGGAAGGACTTAAGGCATTGGTTGTAGATGACGATTTTAATACCTGTGACAGTGTGACAAAAATGCTTGTGAGGGTTGGAATGCGCTCAGAATGGACACTTTCCGGCAGGGAAGCTGTTCTCCGTGCACGGCAGTCTATGGAACTGGGAGATGCCTTCCATGCGTATATCATTGACTGGCGTCTGCCGGATATGAATGGAATTGAAGTTACGCGTCAGATCCGCAGCCTTGGTGACGATACACCGATTATTATCCTGACTGCTTATGACTGGTCAGATATCGAAGCAGAAGCCAAAGCAGCAGGGGTGACTGCTTTCTGTGCGAAACCTCTGTTTATGTCAGATATCCGAGAAACCTTGATGACTGCTATCGGTCAGAGTCAGGCTGGAGCAGAAGATTCAATTCTTCCGGAAGCAGGTTCGGATTTCAGAGGCAGATGTATATTGCTTGTGGAAGATAATGAGCTGAACAGCGAAATTGCGGTGGAGATCCTTAATGAATATGGATTCCTGGTTGATACTGCCAAAAATGGAGCAGAGGCAGTGGAGAAAGTTAAGAATTCGACTCCGGGTAATTATGATCTGGTGCTGATGGATGTGCAGATGCCGGTAATGAATGGATATGAAGCCACTAAGGAAATCCGTGCTCTGGATAACCCGGCGCTGGCGGGGATTACAATCCTTGCCATGACTGCCAATGCCTTTGATGAGGACAGAAAGAAAGCCCTGGAATGTGGCATGGATGGATTCTTATCCAAGCCAATAGTTATTGAAGAATTGATCAGTACCTTACACGACAATCTGCTGGGTTAGGCAGCAGATGTACGTTTTGACAGCCGAGGACAGTTCGCAGCATGAAACTGTCAAAGCCGGTTGTGCCGGAGAAAGTGATAAAAACAATTTCAGGATATGTTCACTAAACTATATTAATGAAGGTATAAGAGGAAGGGATCATAATGGATAAAAGACAAAAAATACTTATTGTGGATGATGCGGAATTTAACAGGGTTATATTGAAGGAGATTCTCGGAGAAACTTATAATTATCTGGAAGCTGAAAATGGAAATCAGGCAATCCAGATAGTGGAAGAAAATCCGGAGATTGACCTGATGTTGTTGGATATCAACATGCCACAGATGAATGGTTTTGGAGTCCTGGAATGGATGAACCGTTTCCAATGGATCGATGAAACTCCAGTTATTATGATCTCCTCTGAAGAATCTGTTGATACTATGCGTAAAGCCTATGAGATGGGTATTACCGATTATATTACACGGCCTTTTGACTCTGTTATCGTAAAGAAAAGAGTCCAGAATACACTGGCACTTTATGCGAACCAAAAGCGTCTGGTAAATGTGGTTGTAGACCAGGTTTATGAAAAAGAAGAAAACAACAATATTATGATCGGAATTTTGAGTAATGTACTGGGATTTCGCAACAGCGAAAGCAGTGAGCACATTCTGCATATTAAAACAGCAACGGAAATGATGTTAAGAAAATTGGTAAAAGTAACAGATGCTTATCCTCTGACAGAGGCAGATATTGCTTTGATCACAACTGCATCCTCCCTTCATGATATCGGTAAAGTGGGTATTCCGGAAGAAATACTGAATAAACCGGGCAGGCTGACGGATGAAGAGTTTAAGATTATGAAAACCCACAGTGAGATAGGCGCATCCCTGATCCGGGATATGCGCTTCCCAAAGGATAAACCATTGGTGCATACTGCATGGGAAATTTGCAGATGGCATCATGAAAGATGGGATGGAAAAGGTTATCCGGATGGACTGAAGGGTGAAGAAATACCGATTTCTGCACAAGTTGTATCGATAGTCGATGTTTATGATGCACTTACCAGTGAAAGATGTTATAAGAAAGCATTTGATCATGATACAGCAATCCGAATGATCCTGGATGGGCAGTGTGGACAGTTTAATCCAGTTCTTCTTAAATGTCTGAAAGAACTCAGCCTTCAATTTTCCAGAATGTTTACTAATAAACCAGATGATAATAAACAGTATTATGAAGCGCAGAGACTCTCTGATGAAATACTTAGGGAAAAGTCTTTACCCCGTAAAAATTATTCCCAGCGTGTCATTGAGCTTATGCAGGAAAAGATTGAGTTTTTTAAAACGAATAGTGGAAAAACCTCCATTGAATACAATGTCATTTCAGGTCAGCTTAGTATAATGAATGAAAAACAGCAGATAATATGTCAAAGAAATGATCCGAAGTACGATATATCTAATGTGTTTGAAGTAAACAGAGAAGATATACGGCAAGTCAGTAATCTATTGGATCAGACATCAATACAGAATAAAGAGGTTTCATTGCACGTAATGGCAAAAGTAGGGAACAAAAGGCAGATGTGTGCTCTGAAGCTGCACACCCTATGGTCTCCTTTAAAGAAAGATGGTTATATAGGAATTGTTGGATATTTTGAGAGTATATAGGTTCCTGAAAAGTGGTAGTGCTGATTTTTTCCACCATATTAACGTATTTTCTGAAGGAGTATGATACAATTGGTTATGAATACTAAGAACTAAGGAAAAACCATGTATGTTAAATAAAAAAGATTTCTTGAAATATGCATCAAAACTAGCTTTTCCGATCATGATCCAAAATCTGATCGGAACACTGGTAAATATTGCCGATACGGTTATGCTTGGGTATGTAAGCCAGACTGCTATGTCGGCTTCATCCCTTGCGAACCAGTATACTTTTATTCTTTTCTGTTTATATTATGGCATGGCCACGGGTGCTTCAGTTTTATGTGCACAGTACTGGGGAAAAGGTGATAAAAAGACTGTAGAAAGAATTCTCGGCCTGGCGGAACGAATCTCACTGATCGTTTCCCTCGTGTTTTTCGTGATCTCCTTTTCTATGCCAACTACGATCATGAAGATCTTTACAAGCAGTCCGGATACGATTGCTGCCGGCAGTGAATACTTAAGGGTAATTTCATTTTCATTTATGTTTATGGGATTTTCTCAGGTTTTTATGAGTGCCCTTCGAAGTATCGGAAAAATAATGCTGCCATCTGTCACGTACATTGTTTCGCTTTGTGTCAATGTAATTTGTAATGCGACCTTTATCTTTGGTCTGTTTGGACTTCCAAAGCTTGGCGTTACCGGTGTGGCTCTTGGTACTGTCATTGCCAGAATCACAGAAGTACTGATCTGCCTCATCTATTCATTAAGAAGTTCCGATGTCAGATTCCGGATCAAATACTTCTTTACGAAATCAGGTATTCTGTTCCAGGACTTTATGAAAATTGCCACCCCGGCTGTAATAAATGATGTTGTCTGGAGTTTTGCCAGCTCAGCATTCGCAGCAATACTCGGCCATATTGGCGATGATATGGTTGCCGCAAATGCAGTTGCTGTCATGGTGGTAAATATTGGTGCGATCGCCTGTCGTGGTTTTGCCAATGCGACTACCATCATTGTCAGCCAGGAACTGGGTAAAGATAACATTGATACAGCAAGAGAATATGGAAAGCGCATGCTCAGGATAACAATGGTTGTAAGTCTGGTCGGATGCGTTATTATTCTGGCACTTCGTCCTTTGATACTGGATTTCTATCGGGATAAACTGACAGAGACGGCCATTTATTATCTTGGCATTTTTATAATTATGACAACCTGGCGTCTTGTGGGAGAAGGTATCAATACCTGCCTTATCTGCGGATGCTTCAGAGGTGGCGGTGATTCCAGATTTGGAATGATCATAGATTCCATATTTATGTGGCTTGTTGCAGTGCCGCTTACTTTCCTTGCCGCATATGTTTTAAAATTGCCTCCAATCTGGGTGTACTTTGTAATGACTCTGGATGAGTTCGAAAAAATGCCTGTGGTATTTATTCACTATTTCAGAGGCAAATGGCTCACAAATATTACCAGAGATTTTGATTGATTTAATGGAGGAGCGAAACATGATTATCAGAAAAGCTAAAGAAAAAGATATTCCAAGAATTATAGAGCTATTAGGACAGGTGTTGCAGATCCATGCAGACATAAGACCTGATATTTTTATTCCCGATACAACAAAATATACAGTGGAAGAATTAACAGAGCTTTTGAAAAATAAAGAAAAACCGATATATGTTGCAGTGAACGAGTCTGATGTTTGTGTAGGGTATGCCTTTTGTCAATTGCAGGAACAGCCCTTCTCAAATAATATGGTACAGTTTAAATCGCTTTTTATAGATGATCTATGCGTTGACCAGCAGGCACGAGGTCAGCATATCGGTGAAAGCCTGTTTGAGCATGTAAAAAAAGAAGCCAGGAAAATGCACTGCTATGAAGTGACATTAAATGTATGGTCAGGAAATACTTCAGCAGAAAAATTCTATGAAAAAATGGGAATGAAGACAAAAGAGAGGCAGATGGAATACATTCTGGATGATTTATGAAAAAAGCATTTAAGAGATTTAGAATCGTATTCTGCTGTGGTAATAATGACTAAAAACAGAAGGTGCTTTTTTAGTAAAAACTGCTTTTGCAACCAGAATAAAATAGTTTTATAATAAAGATAGTGGCGAGTGGCGTAATCATGCAGAAAAGCAAAATATACGTTACTCGCCTTTACAAAATTAATTTCAGGAGGAAGCAGATATGCATGAGTATGAAATTTTTATTGAGGATATAAATCCATGTGGAGGAGAACAATACAGCAAAAAAACATTGATAGAGGCAGAAGCAGCCAGCCCGGAAGCTTATGTAAAAGAAAATGGAAGATTCCCGATCCTGGAAACTACAAGTAATGAGAGTGGAGACATTGTAATCGTAACAGGAGATAATAACGGCTCTTTTGTACGATATACATTTACGGAATAAAAGGGACGGTCAGTAAGTTTAAAATATAATATTCGTCATGAAAAAAAGTGTGTAGCCTGTGAGCGTAAGTCCAGCTTATAAGACAGGGTGTGCACTTTTTTTGTGCCAGAAAAGAGAGGAGTTAGAACAAAAATGGCGGAAAGCAACAAAATGCAGGCAGTCAAGAACATATTTATCGGTGCAATGAGGGTGATTTCTTTAAGTTTCTTGTTTGCCGGAATCAATGTTGCTTATCAGAGAATTTATCAGGCACTGGATGGAGGTATGGAATCACTGGTTATTTCACTTTTGAGACAGCTTGTAATCATTTTACCATTGGCGGGAATTTTTTCTATATTTGTCAGAAATGCACAGAAACCAGGACTTATCAAAGATCCATATATTTACAAACCGGATTCCATCATGCTGGATATGGAAGATGCAGTAGCAGAAAATCAGAAAGATGCAGCACGTTTTTCACTCTATCATGCACTTAAGACGATTAATTATCGTGTTTGTGAACGAGTAGTCAGAATCAACGGACTGGACAGCCCTTACTGGAAAGAAGACATTCGTTGTTCAGTAGCCGGTGGATGTGATTCTATTCGTATTCCTAAGACAGAAAGTGCACAGGATGTGCAGCTTGTAGAGCGTGAGATCATTTCAGCAGAAAAAGAATTTGGACTTCCGGAAGGAAGTGTCCTGATCATGGCAGCTGTTGAATCAGCAAGAGGTGTTATGAAAGCTCTTGATATCTGTGAATCCAGCGAGAGACTTTTCGGTATCGCACTTTCCGGTGGTGATTATACAAAAGACCTCCAGACACACATCACAGGAACCGGAATCGAGCTTATGGGTGCAAGACAGAACGGTTGAATGCAAAAGTTATTGCAACCCGGGGGGGGACGTTTTCTTGGACTAAATTGCTATTCCTAAACTACGTCTATATTGAAATGGACTCATTCCACCCAACGATAATGACATCCTCGATCAGAATGAACTAGAGGATGCTCTGAAGGATCAATTAATATTTTTTTCCGCCATAATATAAAAAATGGTGGCATTTCGTATTTGCTGAAGGTACATGAAAGTGTTCTCCTGTTAAATAATATTCTGTAAGTTATTTTCTATAGATGTCCGCTGATAGTAGGTATCTATGATATCCTGTAAAGTAATCGTATTCATTTTTTCTTCAGCAGTTTTTTGAATTTCATTGTAAAATCCCTGCAAAGATAACTGAATATTAATGCCAACGCCACACTCTGGATTGGTATGAGTATCTAAATGAAGCAAAGGTTTATCACCTTCAACTGCTTTATAAATATCCAGCAATGTAATCTGTTCTGCTGGTTTTGAAAGAGAAGGACGGGCATGTCCGGCTACACTGGTCATAAGTTCCGCTTTTTTTAGTTTTAACATAAGCTGGCGCACAAAGCCGGGATTTGTATGGACACTTTCTGCAATTGAGGCACTGGAGAGGGATTTTTCCTGGTTGATAGCAATCAGAACCATCACATGAACAGTATCACTTAATTTCGTTGAGTATTTCATGATAAGAAGCTCCTTGTAGTATGATATAATAATCTTGTTTTCACGTTTTGGGGTGAAAATATTTTTGGTTTGTTTAAAACGTCCTAAGTTCTCAACAGTTCTTTTTAATGTGTTGATAAACTGTACATTTTTTAATGTTTGATGATTGTAAATAATATAATTACAACTAT
The DNA here is from genome assembly GCF_020558815.1 of Blautia sp. 210820-DFI.6.14. Taxonomy (NCBI): domain Bacteria; kingdom Bacillati; phylum Bacillota; class Clostridia; order Lachnospirales; family Lachnospiraceae; genus Blautia; species Blautia sp. 210820-DFI.6.14. Next base: position 4,433 of record NZ_JAJCKS010000013.1, on the reverse strand, counting down.
AATGGGGATTAAAGGAAAAGTCAACACAGTAATGAAACTTACGGCAAAGGAGAGTTTATGGAATACAAAAATCAAACAGAAAATCGTGCATTTCAGGAAATGTTGCAGGCGGCAGTAAAACGGCTGCAAAATCGTTCTGGAGAGGATATTGCTGCAAAAAGTGGGGCTGTTTTTCATAGCAGCCGGAATGCGCTTGAAGTACTGAGTTTTTATGAAACGATTGAAATTCAACTCCCTGAGTTTCGTATTAACTCAAATATGGATGAATGGCATTATCTGATATTGCTGCATTATCTGGATATGGCCGATGGAACAGAAGGTTCACAGAAGCTCATTACTTTTGGTAACCTGAAAGATGGATTGATTCGAGGAACCAAGTTTGACCGGACTGCAGAGCAGAAACTGGAAAAACTTTTGCAGGACAAAGAGCCTGAGAAAATTCAGAAAGCATGTACAAGTCTGGGTGCAGAATTCACAGAGACAAAGGCGGATCTGTGTGCTGTTTTTCCAGTTCTGCCAAGATATCCGGTAACTTTAAAGATATGGTTTGCGGATGAAGAATTTCCTGCATCGGGAAAACTATTTCTTCAAGATCATGCCGATCATTATCTGAGTGTAGAAGATGCGGTAACAGTTGGAGAAATTTTACTGCAAAAATTATCGGAAGCATTTTCTTCCCTCTGATCATGAATCAGAAAACTTTCCAGTCCGGCTTTGATAAATTTGTCGATTACTGTCTGAATCTGTTTCCAGTCATTACAGTGATTGCGGAGCATCAGTCTGTTGATGGAAAGGCAGCCGTTCATTTGAAAATAAAAAACCGATTCTGCCTGTTCAAAGGTCAGGAGGCTGTGTGACATAAGCCAGGTCACATAGCCTTCTTTTGTATTTTCTGCTATTTTTTCCAGAAGAATAGGGGCAATTGCATCATCCAGAAACAGTGCCCTGTATTGTGATTCCATCTGTATTTTCTGACAGAACGGATAGGAACAGCTTTTTTGATTTAGACAGAATAAATGATCTACAGTTGTTAACATATCCTGAGTCATATCATTAAAAATATCTGATAATACATCATGGATATCGTAGTAATGAAGATAAAAAGTGCCACGGTTGATTTCAGCATTTTTGCAGATCTCTGTAACTGTAATTTTCGTAAAACTTTTCTGCGTTAACAATTCTAAGAACGTATTTTTTATGGTTTGCCTGGTATAGCGGGTACGGCGATCTTGTTTTCTGGTTTTTTCTGACATTATATACTCCTGTATTATTTGGTATCGTATGATTCCTCAACAATTTTTCTGATGTGTTGAGTAGCCATACAAATCTCAAAGATTGATTATTGTAATTTATATAGTAACAACTATAATGGGGTTTAAAGAAAAAGTCAACAGATTGTTCAGAATATTAGGAGGAAAAACATGGGACATGTAATTGCAATATCAGGAAAAGGCGGCGTAGGAAAAACAACACTTTGTGGATTATTGATCCAGTATTTGTGTGAAAGTGGGAAACGTCCGGTTCTGGCCGTGGATGCAGATGCGAATGCCAATTTAAATGAAGTGCTTGGTGTGGAGCCGGAGATCACACTTGGAGAGCTGAGAGAAGAAATTGAGCGGGCAGGCGTAGATCCACGATATCAGATCCCATCCGGTATGACGAAACAGGCATATCTGGAAATGCGTCTTTCTGATGCGATTGCGGAAGAAGATGATTATGATCTGATGATAATGGGGCGAACCCAGGGACAGGGCTGCTATTGCTTTGTAAATGGTCTTGTACAGACCCAGGTTCAGAAACTGCAAAGCCATTATCCATATATTGTGGTTGATAACGAAGCGGGTATGGAACACATCAGCAGAGGAATCCTGCCAATGATGGAAGTTGCGATTCTTGTGAGTGACTGTTCCAGAAGAGGTGTTCAGGCAGCCGGACGTATTGCAAAGCTGATGAATGAATTAAACTTTAAACCACAGAAAACTGGATTAATCGTGAATCGTGTTCCAGATGGAAAACTGGATGCCGGAACTCTGGAAGAAATCCGAAATCAGGGATTGGAACTGTTAGGGGTTGTACCACATGATGACCAGGTATATCAGTATGACTGTGATGGAAAGCCGATTATACAGCTTCCGAAAGATTCTCCTGTAAGAAATGCACTGGGAGAAATTGTAAAGAAGTTAGGATTGTGAGTTGGAGGATTGAAAGTATGAAGATTGAGTAAACAGAAATATTATCTGATTTGATATAACCAATTGCAAAGAAAGGAAAATCTTCATGAGAAATCATTGGACAGAAATAGAAAAATATTTAGAAGACCAGAAGATAGCGCAGGAACTGATTGGAGAACTGAGAGATTTTCACATGCGTTATGAGGTAGAGAATCAGGTAAAGGAACGGGTAGAAAAACCGGATATCTTATTTTATGGGAAAAAGATTCTGGAAATGTCAATAGCAGCGCTTCTTCAGGAAGATAACCTGTTACTTTCCGGTGCGAAAGCTACAGGAAAAAATGTACTATGTGAGACACTGGCATGGATATTCGGAAGACCGGAATACGACATTTCTTTTCATGTAAATACAGACAGTGCCGATCTGATTGGAACGGATACCTTTATAAATAATGAGGTTCGCCTTCGGAAAGGCCCCATCTACCAATGCGCGGAATTTGGAGGATTTGGAATCCTGGACGAAATCAATATGGCAAAAAATGATGCGGTCTCTGTACTGCATGCCACACTGGATCATCGGCGCAGAATCGATATTCCAGGATATAACAGGATTTTACTTCATCCGGCAACACGATTTATCGGCACGATGAATTATGGTTACGCAGGTACCAGAGATCTAAATGAAGCATTGGTTTCAAGGTTTATGGTAATTGATATGCCTGAAATGGATGAGGATAGTGTCCTTTTTGTATTAAGACAACATTTTCCAGAGGGGAAAAAAAGTGCATTGAAAGCTTTTGCAGGACTGTTTCTGGATTTGCAGATCAAAGCTTATCATGGAGAAATCTTAACAAAATCTCTCGACCTGAGAGGATTGGTTTCTGCTGTAAAAGCAACAAGAAGCGGACTTTCTCCAATTGAAGCAATCCAGATGGGGATCATAAATAAAAGTTTTGATGTATTTGAAAAAGAGATCGTAGAAGATGTGGTTTCTACCAGAATCCCATCTTCCTGGACCGGAAAAGACATATGGGGGTAAACTTGTATGGAGGATGTCAGATGGCCGGCGGAACAACTGGAAGAACATCGTCTGGAGGTCAGCAATCGTATCAGAAATCTTTTTTGGACAGTTAGTGGTGATTATGATATAGAATTTGAACCGGACACAGAAAAATATGTTTATTCAAAACAAACGGTTCTATATGAGGCAGTGAAGCAGGGTGCCTTTGCACGATATTTTGATCAGAAGAAACTTGGCATGTATTTGATGAAAAAAATACATTTTTCTGCTGGAGAAGATATGCTTTTGCCTCTTGCTGGATTATGCATGGATGCTGCAGTGAATCGTTTTATCATTCGAGAACGTTTGGGAACAAAGGAAATCAGAGAACAGGCATTCGGAGAATTGGAAAAGGCCGAGGAAGAGCAGATATCAGATAATGCTGGAACAGACCTGATTCACAGGATTAGGCTTTTGTATATAAGGCATGTTCTGGAGAACACAGACGATGAGGGAATGGATCCACAGGCAGAGATTGCATTGTACAAGATTCTTTCTCTGAAGGATGCGGAAAATACGGAAGATGTCATAAACGTGATAGATGAGATTTATAATCATGTTCTGGATCCCTCTTTTGAAAAAAGGAATGGAAATCTGGAGAAGATTCTGAATTTACCGGATATGGCATTAGCCAATGACGCGTGGCAGGAATGCATGACGGATGAACAGATGGAAGACATCATTCAAAAATATCTTTCTAATCTCAAAAAAAAGATGATGAGTCTGGATATCAGAAACAAAAAGAAAAAAAGATTTTATTTCTCTCCGGAAAATGAAGAAGTTCCGGAAAGCTCGGAGAATATAAATCCACAGGCAGTGCGACGGATACGGGAATATGTGGAACTGAATTACGGGAAATCGTATCTGAGTGAATCGGAGCAGGCCAGAATCAACCGGAAATTTTGTACAGGAATCCACAAAAACTGTATCCTGTATCTTACAGATGGAATTTTACAGAACCCTGTCATAAAAAATAATCAATACCGTTTTTCTCAGCTGCAGTTTGAAAAAAATAAAGCCTATTATGGAAATAATCACTGGATCATCAAAAGAAATATTTCTGTGTTGGCAGAGTCACTGAAACGGGCATTTATAATCCGAAAGGATGATTCTGTCAGCAGATCTGATGCAGGGCAGCTTGTTCCTGAAGGCAGATAATCATCCAGATATTCAGGATGTTCAAGAAAAGCACTCCCCGGCAT
>NZ_JAJCKS010000127.1:0-288 GCF_020558815.1 Blautia sp. 210820-DFI.6.14 | reverse complement strand
TTTTGACAGCGGAAATCACGCCACCCTCTGTGAGCCATTGCTGTGTTTCTTCAAGGGAATTTTGCTGTTTTGGTACTTGCAGTTTTAAGACTTCCACAGCCCCTAAAAAGCGTTCCCAAAACCGACAAGTTTTCCACCTGCTCTTATTACTTTCGTTTCTGTTTGGTACGACAAAGCGTAGGTTGTTTGCCAATAGCCCGAAAGCCAGTTCTCCCAGTTCCAGCGGTCTGTCCTTGAATGTCATGGCAAAAGCATGAGCCTTATCATCACGCAGTTGCATTTCTGTCC
>NZ_JAJCKS010000126.1:0-288 GCF_020558815.1 Blautia sp. 210820-DFI.6.14 | reverse complement strand
AGCGTTTATGGTTGTTAATGGTGTTATAGGAAAAGCCTTTGTCTTTCATGCGTAACGCCCATTCTTTAGCGTCAGAGGGTTTTATCGTATCAATACTCCTAGCACCTAACTTGTCCTCTTTCAATAACCGCATGAGTTGTTCCCGTTGTTTCTGTGTGCTTTTCTTCACGTTTGCCCTTTGTGCGTTCTGTTTGGCGTAGAGTTGGCAAAGCGTCATTTTCTTGCCTGTGCTATCGATACCGTCCTCAATATCCCGTCTTATCTGCTGTTCCAGTTCACGAAGTGAGG
>NZ_JAJCKS010000125.1:0-289 GCF_020558815.1 Blautia sp. 210820-DFI.6.14 | reverse complement strand
GCAATGTCTGTTTGGAACTTTACTATCTATAAAAGTTCCAGGCAGGCATTTTTTAGTTCCTGAATCCTGGAGGAAAGGAGTCAAGATGACTGAGCCAAACAGACAATCAGGAGAAAACGAAGAAAGAATCATAGAAATTGAGATTGAGCGTCTTCGTCCGTTCAAAGAGCACCCGTTTCAGGTGAAAGATACTGTTACCATGATTGGGTACAGGTTGCATTTCTGTTTTCGCTAAGTGTAATTCTGTATCTGATCCTGTTTGCAGGAGTGTTCGTAGATACTGTACTGG
>NZ_JAJCKS010000124.1:0-292 GCF_020558815.1 Blautia sp. 210820-DFI.6.14 | reverse complement strand
GTTCCTCCAGTTTATATTCCAGCATAGACAGAAACAGGCCATATCCATTATCATGTACACCTTTTCCAAGATGAAGTCCTCCTGCCATCCCTTTCAGATTCAGATCTTCCACGCATACTGCATCGAAGCTCTCAGCAAGACTGGCACTGAGTTTATGCTGAAAGTCTTTTCTCTGATTTCGGATCTTTTCATGGCACAGTGCAACTCTTTTCTTCTGCTTCTTATAATTCTGACTGCCTTTCTGACATCTGGACAGCTTTCTCTGTTCCCGCGCAAGCTTTTTCTCTGTATT
>NZ_JAJCKS010000123.1:0-293 GCF_020558815.1 Blautia sp. 210820-DFI.6.14 | reverse complement strand
TAAGAAGCCCCGGCTAACTAGGTGCCAGCAGCCGCGGTAATTCCAGCTCCAATAGCGTATATTAAAGTTGTTGCAGTTAAAAAGCTCGTAGTTGAACTTTGGGCCCGGTTGGCCGGTCCGATTTTTTCGTGTACTGGATTTCCAACGGGGCCTTTCCTTCTGGCTAACCTTGAGTCCTTGTGGCTCTTGGCGAACCGGGACTTTTACTTTGAAAAAATTAGAGTGTTCAAAGCAGGCGTATTGCTCGAATATATTAGCATGGAATAATAGAATAGGACGTTTGGTTCTATTTT
>NZ_JAJCKS010000122.1:0-294 GCF_020558815.1 Blautia sp. 210820-DFI.6.14 | reverse complement strand
GTTCTCTTGCTCGTTCTCTGTTCTTTCCTTTAGACACAGCATCCTTAAAGTGCATAAGTTTTTTCATAATAGATGGCTTATCCTTTTTGTTCATCTGTACACCCAAATATTTCTTAAATGCCAGATTCATCATTTCTGTATCCTGCCCTTTAAAGAACACATAGTAGGTCGGTGGCTTGGTCGAACTGTCTTTTTTCAAGGCAAAATCTAAACGGTATTTTTTCGCCACCCGCTCAAAGGACTTGATATTTCCATCTGTGATTTCAATATTGGATAAACCAGAACCCTGGCTTT
>NZ_JAJCKS010000121.1:0-298 GCF_020558815.1 Blautia sp. 210820-DFI.6.14 | reverse complement strand
TTGACAAGTAATTCTAATGGCGTTATTATCGTATCAGATAGAGTGATTAAGCACGATAAGGTCAATCACACGCTTGAGTAAGCATAGAGAAGATACATTTTCACTTTGATAGCATGAATAAGCATGGACTATCAGACCGAAAATAGTGGTTTCCAAAAGGGGCTGGCTGGACGGGGCACGTCCCCCAGACGTGTTCGGACAGACAGTTCCTTTTGGAAAAGGAACGCCTAAAGGCGTTCGCAGAGGGCGTATATGTAACACCGCCCTGCGCATACATGTCATAGTACCTAGAAACTGT
>NZ_JAJCKS010000120.1:0-307 GCF_020558815.1 Blautia sp. 210820-DFI.6.14 | reverse complement strand
CTATCTACCAAATGATAACATTCCTCGGAAAACCCCAAACCCGCAAATGCAACTGGCGCACTTCCTTTTTTGATTTCTTTTTCAATCACTCTCAAAATGTCTCTCTTTGATTCCATTTCTTGCTTTCCTTTCTCTTTTTCAATTTTCTGATTCTGTTCACAGATCATCAATAAGTTTTCATCTGCTCTTTTCGCTGTCAGTGTTAATGAATAACAACCCAAAACCAGAAACAGTGATATCAATGCACTTCCTACACCAATCATAAAAACTTTTCCCCCTCCAATACATGAAGCAATCCGTCCCACTT